>CP082845.1 GCA_019930625.1 Nocardia asteroides | reverse complement strand
TGATCCTGGGAGCCGTCGTATCGCCTGACATGAACGAAACCGGCGCGATCCACCGACAGCGCGATATCTGATGCTGGCACTTCCCCACCTCCATCCCTTCCGCAAGATCAACTCGCGATAGCTAAATGCTACCGACGGTCTTGGACGTAGCGCTGGGGTTCGGGCAACCGAACGATTCTCCGACACTCCCTGTTTGGTCGTCATCGGCACTAGCGGGCATTGCGTAGGTCCCAGCAATTTGGGCCGCGGCATCGGTCGAGTTGGGCAGTTGCCCGGCACCGACAGCGAACTACGCCATATCCACCCGGTTCTCGGCCGATGCTACGGTGCCGCCGCCTCGGCATCCCGACGTCGTGGCCCGCATGGAAGCGCTTCGCCAGGCTGGTTCTCCGAGATGCCCGCGCCGGTTGTCGCCGGGCTCCAGTGGCGATCGGCCTGCCCCCCGATCGACGTCCGGGGCGGGGCCGGGCCGGAGAAATCTCGGTTACTTCAGGCTGTGCTGGATCAGCGTTAATCCACTCGCCCGTCCAGTGTGTCCTGTGGATCATTGGAGTACTGCGGGGAGTCACTTCGGCTGTGGTTGTTCCGCCCGTTGTATTGGGCGGTGATGCGGCAGGAGGTATTCCGCATGAAGGCCGGGCGTAGGCCGTCTTGGATCACCCGGGAGTAGAGGATCTCGGCGGTCAGCTGACCGGTTCCATTGGCCCCCACCTCGGCGAGGAACTCCTCGACACGTTTCCCGCCCCACGCCACATCGATCGCGTCGATGAAGAACAACCAGTTCGCGTTGTTTTCCACGACCTCGAGCGGCACGACTACCGTGTCGCCGCTGTCGAGTGCTTGCCTGATTCCCTCCTTGATCTTGCCCCCGCTCGTGTTAAACCTCAACCGAATGGACGGTTCGTGGTAGACGTATCGGCCGGTGGGCGCCGGTGGCGGTACCGGCAGGTACTTGGCGTAGGCGGCGTCGTCGCGGGCGCACCAGTCGACCGCCTCAGCGGTCAGTTCCGCTTTCAGCTTCGGGTTCGTCCGGTCCAGATCCAGGATCTTCTGCTTGAGCTGGTCATCGGTGGGCTGCACGTTCCAGTAGCCCATTCTGTCGCGCCAGCCACGGTGGACCGATGCCAGCCGGAAACACATGTACTCGTAGTCGGGATCGGACATTGCTTTCCCCTCTTCCCTCGACTGCCGACACCGCCGAAGCCCGGAAAAACGCACGCCAAACCACGCCCTCGACGGCACCGGTACCAGCTACGGAAAACGATCAACACAGCGATCAGAACGCGCACCGGACCCACCGGCCCGGCACCCCAACTCCAACGACGATTCTCCCGGACACCAGCCACACACGCAGCCAATTCCGGACAAACGCCCCACCACGAGGGCCCGCCGCCCCTTGAGCCCCGCGCGGATCGGCCACAGTCAGGTGTCCAAGAACCGATCGATTCTCAAAACCCGGACAGATCAGTTTGGGTCGTCCGGGTTGGCCCGCGGCGATTCTCCGGCTCTCTCACCCAACTGCTGCTTGGGTTCCTCCGGCGGGAGGTCCACGCGCATAAGTGCTTTCACCACGGCCAGCGCGTCGCGGCGCTTGGCCGGAGTGGCGGCGAAAGTGGCACGCCACGCTGCGGGCACCAATACCAGGGCGGTGATCACCAATATCCCGACCACCAGGGTGATGCTCGCCGCCGGTGGCAGCAGGACCGAACTGGCGGTGATACCGGAACCAGCCAACGCAGCAGACTTCCAGGCGTCCACCTTCGTACCTCCGTCAACGCAGTTCCGCGCTGACGGGGCGGCTCAACCGGTGTCTGCCCTTCGCGAACCCGCCCTGCATCCCACCGGGCACCGCATCGGATGTGCGGCACCGGGGTTCGGCAGGGTATGGGGTTGTGCTCGGGGATAGGACTCCAGGAGCTCATGGACTCGTGTTGCCATGGCTAGCTGTGCCGATGTGCACCGGCTGACAGGTGTATCGAGACTGCGCATCGGGTGTTACGTGCTCGCCCGGCTCGACAACTGTTCGAAAAGTGATCGTTTTACAACACTCTTGTGGAGTCGGCGGAGACGGGTTGTAGGAGCGCCCGGCGTTGTCAGAGACTCGAAATATCGTTAGTTCATGAGCGGGAGACGGCAGCGCCAGCCAGTCGCGCCGAGTGAACTTGAAGCCATAGATGGTTTCCTTGATGCCGGGCGCGATATCCGACGTTGCGCCTTCGCGCAACGTCTCGATCTATCAACTCTCGGCACACGGATACATCTCGCCTTCGGCCCGAGCGGTCTGGCGCGCCTTGGATGGGAGCGCCCCAATCGTTCGGAGATAGTAGAGGCGGCTGTCGCCCTACGGCCGATGATGCTCCAGAACGAGTGGATACATGCACCGAAGGTGCTCAACTTCATCGGCAAGCGGGTCACCGACACCGCGGTCAGATCCAGCGTCATAGGGCCGGTACGCAAACAGTGGACCGCGTTCGATCAAACGCACTACTGGGCCGCCGGAGTGTCGGTGCCTTCGAAAGAACACAAGTCCGGCCTTCGAACCGACCGGCAGATTGCTGAGGACTACATCTACGGCAAGCTCGTGCACCGCGATCCGCAACGCTTGAAGCGACTGGAGTACCTCAACGAGTCCACGATGGAGCAGGCGGCCGTGTTGTGGGCGAAGGACGGCATTCTGCTTGCTGAGCAGACCTGTCGGCTGATCCAGAAGCTCATTGACGACGGACACTTAGGTCGCCCCAGCTAGGCGCATGGGGGTCCCGTGGCGTGGAAGAGTCGCGCTTAGCCATTTCGGGCTGATCCCCGGTTCAGGGGTCGTGATTGATCATGACGACAGCCGTGACACCGTTACGGCTACCCGTCATGGTCATCGCCGTGCCCGGCGACCCCCCTGCTTGCGTGGGTCCGGGGTGGCGCCGTGCCGCTGCCTGTAGTCGCGCTGCCGACATGTCGGACTGCAGTGCCGTGCATCGGCGCGCAGCCGGTTGGCTCCGGGATAGATTCGCCAACCGCACCCCGGGCAGATGATCCCGACCTCCGGCATATCGGGATCGTCGAGGGTGCGCTGTGCGGCGGTCAGCATCATCGCGTACGTCCGGCCGAACTTCTTGCGGAATCGGTATGCGCGGGCGACGCAGGCCGCAGAGCAGTAGCGGCGTCTGGGGTTGGCGTCGCGAGGCAACGGGGTCCGGCAACTCGCGCAGCGGCGCGGCTGGGGCCGGGACCGGCGGACCACTCTTCGATTCTTCCCCGGTCGGTTGCTCGGTGCATGGCCGATTTCTGGACATCACGGCCAGGGCATCTATCGGACTGCGACGTGTCGGTGGTTGGGCGTATGGTGCCCCACCATGCCCTACTGGCTGCCTGACTGGGCAGAATCGCATTTGCGGGGTGTGACCCGCGAGGAAGTCGACCAGGTGCTCACGGCACGCCGACGGTGGCCACGTCCATCGACGGGCGGCCCGATCAGGGTCACACTGATAGCAGCACGAACCGCATCGGGCAGGCCCGTTGTGGTCGCGGTCAGGGAAGTGGCTCCGTTCGAGTCGCTAGTGGTCGCGGCCGGTGAGCTGGCCGGTGCGGATCTGGCCGAGTTCGAGAAGTGGGAGGCTGAGGCAGATGAGCCATACGAGGGATGACGCCGCTGATGCGGTGTACCGCGAGCTCGTCGACGCCTTCGGCGAGGACTGGAGCATCGACGACTTCCGACCCGACCCCGACGCCGCGCCGGTGGAGGTGGAGCGTCCGGAGCAGCCCGGCGAGCTGATCGTCACCCGCACCGTGCAGCTGCGCATTCCGCTGTCGATCGAGCAGCGGCTCACCGCTCGCGCCGAGGCCGCTGACGCCAGCGTCGACGAGCTGGTCTCCGAATGGGTGACCGCCGAGGCCGCCGCCGACGACACCATCAGCCGAGACGAGATCCTGGCGTTGCTCGCCCGCCGGCACCGACGCTCAGCCTGACCACCAACACGACGAAGGGCCCCGCCGAGGCGGGGCCTTTCTGCTGTGTCGGGGTGGTGACCGGATGTCTTCGATCCGGGGGCCCGCTCCAGCGAAGTACCGCACGACCTGATCAGGGCAGAGTCCGGTTTCGCGCACGAAAATGAGCCTGGTGGTTGGGTCTCGAGGTGCTGCCGCGCTCTTCCTCTTCCTCAGTGGGAGAGCTTGCCTTCGGTCCTGGCGCACCGACGCGGGTGTCCCTCACTTAGACGGTCCAAGTCCATAACTTGCTCTCCCGACATACCCAAACTGACACACAAAGGCGAGTGACAATCGGTGCGCGCCGGGCCCGGCGGGCGTATCCCGGAGGAGGGGCCGAGGTACGGGAAGGAGTGCGTCATGTCGAAGTCTGGTGGGAAGGGCCACGGCGGCGGCAAGATGACCACCGCGGCCGCGTCCCGGGTCCAGTCCGCGGCGGCGAAGAACCCGGGCAGCAGCTCAGCGAAGTCCGGCTTCGCCTCGCGTGCTCAGTCGAGCGCGGCGAAGTCCGGCAGCGGTAAGAGCGGCGGGAAAAAGTAGCTGTGAGCCCGCTGTCCTACAGCGGGTGAGCAACCCCGAATCACGAAGGGGCCCGCCAGTTCGGCCGGGCCCCTTCATGATTCGGACAGAGAGCGCTCTTTGCGCCTACTCTGCTCGGCATGAGCGAAACACTCGTCTATCTGACCGAGGCCGCCCTCGCGGCCCTGCCGGACCAGATCGAAGGTATCGAGCTGGCCCTCGGCAAAGGCATCTTGGCTCAGGAGCTCAGCCTCAACAACGGTTGGCTCCAGGTGCGGGTCGCTCCGCCCGACGGTGACAAGGACGACCACCATAACCTGGTTGTGCTCGATTTTCCGACGACTTCCGTCGCCGCCATGCACTACCCGCGACGAAAGTAGCTCTTCTCGGATCTCACCTGGTCTGAGCCGCCGTTGACCAACAAGAGGCCCCGCCGTGGCGGGGCCTCTTGGCTTACTCGGGGCGACGACTACAGCAGATCAGGAAAGTACGACCATCGCACGTCCGCACCCGAGGGCAGGCTGACGTAGCGCAGCAGCGGGTGCCCGCAGTCGCAGCAGGTCGCGGCCTCCCACAGGGCGGTGCGGCCGATCTCGCGGGTCGCGTTGGCGATCTTCACGAAGTGATCCTCGCCGCGGTCACGGCAGCCCGGTCCGAGCAACCGCAGGGCCTCGTCCCGGGTGTCCGGGACGCGGGCGAACCGCAACCCGATCCGCAGCGTGGTGCAGGCGGTGCGGGCGTCGATGTCGAGCCATTGCCGCATGAACGCGGGATCGAGTACCTGCGGGCGGCGAAACGCGCTGTCCAGCGTGGTGATCGTCGTCTCCAGTGGTTCGGTGGTGGGTCCGAGGATCTCTGCGGCGCGGATGCCGAGATCCAGCAGGTGCTCCCAGTCCGGGAGCACGGTGGCGGTGGTTGGGGTGACCGTAAGAAACGTGTCACCAGGTACATGAGCGCTACGCGCGTGGTGCGGTGCCGCTGATAATGCGGTGGATGGTGGAGCGGCCGACGCTGTATTCCTGGGCGAGGTCGGCCAGGCTCGCGTTGTCGTCGGGGTCGTGGTAGCGGCGGTGGATCGTTTTCCGTGCTGCCAAAGGTAGTTTCGGCTGCTTGCCCTTGAGCCGGCCTTTTGCGCGGGCCTTGGCCATGCCCTCGCGGGTGCGCAGGTGGTTGAGGTGGGCTTCGAATTCGGCGACCATGGCGAGGGTTTGCAGAAAGAGCTTGCCGAACGGGTCGGCCCAGTCGTAGATCTGGCTGCCGAGCCCGAACAACACGTTGCGCTCGCGCAGGCTGGTGAGGATTTCGCCGGCCTCGGCCATGTTGCGTGCGAACCGGTCGAACTTCGTCGTGGTCAGCACCACCTGCCGGTCCGTGACCGCTGCGGCGGCGGAGGTGACCGCTGTGAGCGCGTTGTCCAGGCCGGTGCGGTTGCGGCGGGTAGTGCCGGAGAATCCTTTGTCGATGAAGATCCGCTCGCGTGGCACTGCAAGGGCGATCAGTTGGTCGGTTTGGATCTCGATGTCTTGTTCGTCGGTGGAGCAGCGTACGTATCCGACGCGGAAGGGCTCGATCACGTCGGAATCGTTCCATATGACGGGGGATCAATGGAACAGTTCGCGGAACACCTCTACGGAACACCGTGACCAGGGTCGGAATCCTCCAGCCGTGCTGTTCCGTTGAGCGTTCGGCTTACGGAACACCACCACGTCAGCAGCACCGGTCGTACACTTTGCAGTTCATGACAGTTTCAGGAGTTCCGGGCCGGAAGGCGGACCGTGTCGAGGGTGGGCGCCTGATGGGTGGGTCCCCGGCGCTGAGATCGTTTGGTCGTCATGACGCGATCGGCGTGGCGAGCAGCGAGGTTCCGTTCACTGTGGTGTGGGATGCGACCCTGTGTAGCGAGACCGACAGGCGGTGTGCGACGGATTCTGCATCGAATTCCCAGTCGTTGTAGTTGTCGAAGGCGGGATCGTCTGCGGCTAGGAGTCTTGGAGTCGCCGGTCGGCGCCGCTCGTTGATCCACGCGAGCATCTCGTCGCGGCTTGCCGGACCCATGGAGTCGTTGCCGTACAGATCGTAATAGCACGATTGCAGTACCTTGCCGTGCTCCGCGACGGTCCAGTCCGACCAGTCGCCGCAGCCGCTCTGGTACCCGTGGCCATAAGAGTGTGCCGCTCCGAAGCGGGCGCTGAGCGCTTCGAGGTCGGCGTCCAGGGCTTGCCTGTGCACCAGCAGGGTCCAGCCGTCGAACGCCGGGGTGACGACAACCGCCTTGTCGGGCGGCAGGGCACCTTGTGCATCGAAGAGCCCGGCGGCCTCTCGGAAGCCGACGGGCACCGCGCCGGTGAGCTGAAATGCGTCGAGCACCGCGTCCTGGTCGCTGGTCGGGACCGCGTACCAGGAGCACTCGTCGACGAAGGTGGATTCGAGCGGCTCAGCGGCGTCGAGATCCTGCGCGCGACGATGCAGGAGGGTTCTATCGAGTGTCGCGTCGTGGACCTCCGGTCCGCCCGAAAGCAGCTGGTTGGCGGCCTGGCTCGCCCAGCCGCTGGCCAACATGCTGACGAGCACCGCCGTGCGCGGCCGCAGGCCGTGCTCATTGTGGACGGTGATGCGGAGTGACTCGGCGAGGCGCTCGGTGTCGGTGCGCGCGAGCGCGTCAATGACAAGCGAGAAATCGTCGGGGGTGACCGAGGAGATCACGCGCTGGTACTCATGGAGGTATTCGCCGGCCTTTTCGTTGAGAAGGTCCAGCACCGCCGTGAGCCGCTCGCGACACTGCCGGTGGCCTTCACCAGCGTCGTGGTACAGCGGGCGCAGAACGCAGTGCCTGACCTCGGGATCAGGGTGCAGCAGCTGCTCGCGAAAGGACATCCTTGTGTCGGTCACAGCGCGGAGCGTATGCCCTCCGCCCGAGCTTCCCAGGGCTGACCGGTGAGGTCCAGCTCGACATCCCGTAGGACAGGAGTTGCTCCATAACTGCGGGGTCAGTCCCGTCGACCAGGCCATTCCCTGGGACTTGATCAGCAACTGTGAAAGCTTCAGTCCCCCAAAGCCAGGCGGCTGTTCATGTTCAGCTTGACCTCCCCATACGGCAGCACGTGGGACCAGAACAGCGGGGTCAGGCCACGTTCGTCCTCGGCGGTGAGCACACCGTCCCATTCGGGGTCGGCGAGAATGTCCTGGATCATCAGGACGTTGACGTAGACGAGGGCGGCCTGGCAGATCCGCAGGCACAACACCGACATCTCCTGTTCATCGCGCCGGTTGGACGCGATTTCGGAGGTCTTGCCGTAGTAGATGACCGAGTTGGCGCCGTTCCAGGACTCGACCACGTTCAGGCCGCTGTTGATCTCCCTCTGCAATTCGCGACTGCGCAGGTAGCGGCATAGAAAGATGGTCTTCTGGACCCGGCCGAGTTCGATCATCGCCTGGTAGGTGGGGTGGGCGGCGTTGGCCTTCATGAACCGGCGCAGGATCGCCTCGGTGGAGGCGGTGCGGGTGCGGATCGCGGTGGCGTACTTCATCATCTGGTCGTACTGCTGGGAGATCAGCTCCCACCGGATGGTTCTGGTCATGGCCGGTTTCAGTCCCGGCCACAGGTCCGGCTCCCCGGCGGCGGGACGGTAGAGCCGGCACTTGTTGATGCGCTTGATCCGGGGCAGCAGATCGAATCCCAGCAGCCTGGTCACGCCGAATCCGATTTCCGACTGGCCATGGGTATCGACATAGGAGGATTCCACGTCCATCTCGGTGCCGTGGTGCATAGCCCCGTCGACCATGGCATGAACCTCGGATGCGGAACAGTTGAGCAGCTGGGAGTGGATGACCACCGACCCGTTGCGCTCGACACTCCAGTAGATGAGCACGCCGCGGCGGCCGTAGCGGGAATGGTGTTCGGTGAAGATGTTCTGGTCGTACGCGCCGAAATGCGTTGAGTCGCTGGCGATGGCCGTCGATGATTCACCCCAGATGGATGGCTTGCGGGCAGCGAAGGTGGCGTTGGCGATCTCGATCGCGATCCGCCGCGCCGCCTCGGTGTTCAAGTAGCGGCGACGCACGTAGCGGATGTCGTCCTCGGTGTGGCGGTCGGTGCCGCCGGCCACCGACTTGATCCCGGTGTTCGTGCCGTAGGCATAGATCGCAAGCAGAAGCCGTTCGGCCAGAATGTCTTCGGGCAGATTGCCGCGGTCCGCGACCGAGGTGACCGCCCGCAGGCACCCGGTCCGCAGCACCGCTTCCTTGAGCATGTCGATCAGCGGCACCACCCCCCACCGGGTTCCGACCTGGGATTTCAGCTTGCGCAGGTTCCGCGGCTCCGGTGCCTTGGGCAGCGGTGTCAGCTTGATCGCGCCGTGGCGCCGTTCCTTGATCTCCAGCCAGGGACAGTGCGGCAGGGCGGTGTGCAGGGCGTTGAACTCGGCGCGCATCTCGGCTTGCAGGCCCTCGATGAACTCGCCTGCATCGAGGGGTTTACTCAGCTTCTCGTAGTGCTCGATGCGGCGTTCCTCGAAGTCGGCCGGCAGATCCTCGGCGGGGTTGCGCCACTTCTCGGCGCCGATAACCCAGATTTCCTTGCACCGCAACTGATCCCGCAACGCCTGGAACGTGGCGATCTCGAACACCATCCGCACCACCCGGCGGTCTCCGTGCTGATCGTTCTGGTACACCAGCTCCGCCCAGTCCCCTGACACCCCGCGATGCACCGGCACCTCGTCACCGGCCGGGTAGTACCGCAAGCTCGTTCCCGCGTACTTCCCGATCAGTTCGAGCGCGTCCAGCACCGGGCGGTGCGTGGTGTTGTTGCTGCGGAACTGAAGCACGGACAGCAGCTTGATCAGCCCGGCCCGGTAGTGGTTGGTGTACGAGGAGCGCAGCGTGGCCTTCACCGTGCGCTGATACGTCGGCCCCGAGGATTTGAACTCGGCCACCAGATCCCGCAACACCCCTGGCGGTGCGACCGGGAACACCGTGTCCCGCACCAGTTTGTCGCCCGCGTCGACGGTCGCCTCCGCCACCTTGAACAGGAGGTTCTCCTTGCCGGTGACCCGCTTGAACTCCTTGATCAGCTCGTTGGTGACCCGCACCTCCGCGCGGGCGTTGATCCGGTGCACCGTGGAATTCAGCAACTCCACCAGTGTGTCGGTGATTTCCTGGCACCGGCAGTACAGCAACGCCGCCAGCAGCGTCAGCTGCGTTTCGAGCGGATGCTCCCGCAGATGGCTTGGTGCCTCCACCGCCGCGCGCCCCCGCCAGCCGACCACGATCTTCGGCCCGACATCGGCGAATACATCTGCTGGTACTCCGACCGCGCGGACCGCTTCCAGCTTGGCGATCTCGGTGAGCATCGTGTTCAGGCTGACGTTGCCCGGGTCCGACCGGATCGCCACCAGCACCGCCGACCCATCCTCGGCGTCACGGTCCAGGGTTTCCTCGCCACCGCCGGGCGGTGCGATCAACGCCAGCAGCCGCGCTCTGACCGGCTCCGGCAGTCTGGCACTGACCTGAGCGAACAGCAGTTCCTCACCGCGGTGCAGCGCCGAGCGCACCATCCGCTCGATCCGCCCGGCCGTGGGTGGCTCCACCTTCACCTCACGCAGGCGCGCCAACAGGTGCTCGCGCACCCGTTCGCCACTACGCTCACGCTGGGTCACATGCTCGACCAGCCATCCGACGATCTCGTCGGCGTCGCTCACGCTGCATTCCCGATATCCCAGCGCCTGGCGGATCTGCGTCCGGTGTGCCTTGCTAGTACGGCCGGTGAAGTCGTAGAACGCGATCTCGGTTCGCTCGACACCCACTTGACGTGCAACGTAATCGACCGCGGCGTCAGGGATCTCGGCACGCCCACGCGGAAACCGGCCTCGTTCGGTATAGAACCGCAGCATCAGCCCGAACCCGAGCTTCGCAGCACCCCGCTTGGTAGCGACCACGCCCGGTTCCTTGCCCAGCAACGTCCACCGGTCGATCAGCTCGTCCTGGTCCAGCTCCCTCATCACGCGCGAAAGCTACACGCACCAACAGGTCCGCAACCCCGATTCACGCAGGCTTCATGTACCTGGTGACACGTTTCTTACCGACACCCCTGGTTGTAGTCATCAGGTGTCCTCGATGGGTGTGGTGTCAGGCGTAGTACTGGTCGGTGCCGGAGCTGGGCGGGTCGCCAGCAGCGGGGGCACCGGTGAGTAGCAGCGCGGTGGCGGCGGTGACGAGACTCAACGGGAGTAGCAGGCGGCGCATCACGCTCGTCCTTCCCGCTCGCGCTTGCTGACCAATTCGACGCCCGCGCCGTGGGTGGTGCGCCGGCCACCCGAGGCCTGTGCGGGTTCGGTGGATGCTCCGCACGGGTGGGCTTGGGCGAGGGCGGTCAGCCGCATCGCGGCGGCCTGCTCCCGGTCGACGTTCGTCCGGGACGTCGAGGGCAGCGGCCGCGGACCGGGGTTGCCCTGACGCTGAACAGCGGCAGTGGCCGAGTGCAGCCGCTCATGCCAGTGCTGTTCGCGTCCGGCGCGGGTCTTGCCGTGTTTCCCGGCGGCGTGGACGCCCTGGTCGACGGCGGCGCGGATCTTCACCCGGGTCGGTGTATCGACTCCGACTCCGCGCAGTGCCCGCCCGAAATGGTTCATGTCCATGTCGAAGTCCTGGCGATGTTTGGAGAGCTGTGCGGGGGTGAGGCCGCCGCGGGCGAGGGCGTCGATGTCGTTGCGCACCGCCTCCAGCGTCCAGCCAGGATCCGTGTGCAGCGACATGTCCACGCCCGCTCCGATGAGCTGCTTCACCGAATCGGCCGTGCGGGCGGCGATCTCGTGAGCGGCGTGGCCGTGGCGCCGCAGGTCGATCTCGCGTTTGCTGCGTTCGTCGAGCAACAGCAACTCCGGCAGGTTGCGGTCGTCGACGCGCCCGAGGTCGATGTCCGCGACCAGCGCGGTCAGCGCGGCTTTCTCCGCCGGATGCAACCCCTCTTTGGCGAGCAGCGCACCGATGACGGCGCGGTCACGCCCCATGTCGGCCAGCATCTCCTGGACGTCGTCATCGAGCCTGAGACCGCCGTCGGTGGCGTCGTTGGCGTAGGCGGCGACATCGCGGGCGTCGCGGGCGAAGTCGCGGATGCGGTCGACCAGGTCGTCGCGGTCGATCCAGTCCGGCCACGGCTCCATCTCCGCATCCTCGCCACCGTCACCGATCGCGAAACCGATCTCACGCACCCGCAGCTGGTCCTCGGGAGTCATGACCTCGACCTCACGGGCCATGATCCTGGCGAAGCTGTCACCGCGATCGGCGAATCGCTCCAGCAGCTCACCGACCCGGCCGCGAACCTCGTGAGCGGGATCGACCAAGACCGGTGTGTTCGTCAGATCGGTGCCACTGACATCACCCCGCAGATAGTCCACCACGAACTCCACCCCGGACCGCATCGTGTTGGAGGCTCCGGCGTCGGCGAGCGCGGCCGAAAGTTGCGCGCGGCGGGTCTTTTCCGTGGCCAGGTACATCTCGGCGCTGCCCGGGGTGGGTGGTTGGCCGTGCCAGGCCATCACCGCATCCAGCACCCGGCCGGGCAGCGGCCGCGCCGAGAGCACGTCGACGGCAGCGGCCTGGCGGTCGTACACGACGCTGGCCTCGGTGAACCGCTGCCAGGTCTCGGCGTCGAAATCCGGGTCGATGCTGACGGTGCCCTCCTCGACGTCGACGACCACACCGAAGCTCCCGTGATAGTGGCTGATCAGCTCATCCACCCGCCGCGCGGCCACCTCCGCCAGCTGCGGGTCGCTGCCCCACACGATCGCGGCGGCCAAGACCTCCATGGTCGATTCGCGCCCGGAGTCCCAGCTGAAACGGGTGAGCTGGGCTTCGGCCATCGCCCGCGCACTGTCGATGTCGGTCTGGGCGTCGGTGTTACCCATGGCGGCGTCGACGGCGGCCTGATCGAGCTCGTATGCCTGCTCATCGGCTCGACGCAACGCCACCGAAGCCAGCAGATACGCCATCTTCTGACTGTGGCCGGCGGGCACAGTCAGCCGCGGAGGCTCCTCGGGGGCCTCAGAGGTCACCGAGGTGACGTAGTCGGCCAGACCAGCATCGATCCGGCCGGACTCGCGCAGCTCGGCGACCTCGCCGCGGATCACCGCCAGCTCGGCGTCGCGCCCGCGCTCGGCGGCGGCCTTCTCGCGCCGGTACTGCTCGGCGCCGCCGCTGGCCCACCACTGCGCGAACGCATCGGCACGGGCGGTGTCGGAGATGTTCGCGCGGTCGGCGTACTCGCCAGCGGCCGCCGCGACGCACACCGACTCGGCGTCGAGGTACGCGGCGGTCATCTCCTTCGCGACTACCTCGGCGTAGAACTCGTGAGCATCGGGCATGGTTGTTCCTCCCTGGGTCGGGGTTGGGTCGGCCCATCCGGGGCCGGGATCTACTTCTCGGTGCAGCTCGCCGCGGCTGACGCCGTGCCGCTCGGCGGCGCGGGCCTGGTGTTCGGCGGTGGCCTTGCGGATCGCGTCCAGCTGCGCGGGGCTGGCGGTGCGCTTCGGCGCGGCCTTGGACAGGTCGAACAGGTGCGCTACCAGCGGTTTGCGGCCGCGTCGGCGCTTGCGGACCATGAATGCTGCGATGTCTTGCCCGTTGGGGCGAAGACCCGCCGCCCGAAGCTGACGGCGGGTCTTCAGATGAGCCGGGGCGGCCAACCACGGGTAGGTCGGCACACCCGCCTCATCAGCGTTACTGCTGGTGGTGGTGTCCCCCTTGGTCACAACCCACCTCGTTCAACGACGCGAGCCCTGTGGCTTCACGACCGTCCCTGACCGCGTTTACGCCCCAGATCCACGCCCGCGCCCTGGGTGGTGCGCCGTGCCTTGGGCGCCTCACCAGGGGCGGTGGCCGCGGCGCCGGGGCGGGCTTGGGCCAGGTCGGTCAGCAGCAGCGCGGTCGCCGATTCACGGTCGACACCGAGCGCGGCCAGCTCCTCCACCAGCTGCTCACGCCGGGACTGGCTGTCCCACCCCGGGACATCCGCCCGCACGCGGGCCTGATCAGCCTTCTGCCTGCGCACGGTCGCGGCCGCAGTGATCGACTCGGTCTCCAACCGGCGGGTGACCGCCATGATCTGCTGACGCGCTTCACGATCGGTGACCCCGACCTGATCCAACGCATCCGACAACGTGCGTCGATGCGAGGCCAGCGCATCCGGCTGGGCTTCGCCGTTGACGAACGCATTGGTGGTATCGCGCGTCAGACGGTTGATCGCGGTCCACACCGGGTCGTAGGTCGCCGCCTGCCCGTCCTCGACCTGGTGCCCGGCCGCCTCGAGCGCGGCCACGACCGCCGCGCGGGTCTGCTCGGCGCGGCGTTGGGCTTCTTCGCGGGCTTCGTTGCGGCTGATCCGGTATTCCGATTCCTTGTCCGCCCACACGGTTTTCGGGTTCGGGCCGGTGCCGGGCGCATCGGCGTCAGCGAGCGCGAGCTTGATGGCGTCGCGTTCGATCGGGGCCAAACCGGAGCCCTTGGTTTTGGCGGCGGCCTCGATCTCCGCGCGCAGCTTGGCGGCCTTGTCCTGGTCGGCTTCGATCTGGGAGCGGGCGATGCGCACGTAGTCGGTGATCTTCTGCCCCAGCTGGTCCTTGTCGACCGCGTCCGGCCACAGCGGCGGGAACTCGTGCCCGGGCGCGGCTTTGATCGCCTTGCCGCGGACGCGGGCGGTGTCGCGGTCGGCTTCGGGCAGATCAGCGACCAGTCGGGTCAGCTCGGAGACGATCTGGCTGGTGTCGGCGCCGCGCGCCAGACGGGCCTGGTACTCCATCAGCGCGGCGTCCATCTTCGCGCGGGTGTCGGCGTCGGCACCCCAGTTGGCCTGCCCGATCGCCGCACGCGGGTCGGCGGTCAGGTAGTCCAGCGCGAACAACACCTTGTCCTGGGCAGCCTGGTCGGCCTCCGCGAGCAGGAACTGCACCCGCGCCCGGGCGGCCTCCTGCGTGGACTCCACACCCGGTGCCGGTGGAGTCGAGTTACGGCGCATGCCCAGCGATTTCGCCGACGCCTGGGTGTACTCCTCGATCGCGGCGTACACGCCCTGGCGCTGATCGGGGTCGAGAGTGGGGATCTCGGCGGTGGCGTTGATCGCGTACTTCTGCGCCAACCTGGCCCGATTCATCGACGCCTGGTCGGAGTAGGCGTTGTGCACCATCCACTCGACCGCTTCGGGATCCCCGCCGCGAGACAGCTCGTCGACATCGACGTTCCAGCGGTCGCGTAGCCCAGCGGCCAAGGTTTGGCGGATCTGTTCGGCTTTCGCGTCGTGGACGCTCCACGAAGTGGCCTCATACCAGGCCTCGACGACGTCGTCGGCGGACGCGGTCTTCCACCAGTTGTCCGACCCGGCACCATCCAGCGAGGCGTGCATCGCCTTGCGTTCGGCTTCGTGCCGCTTCTCGGCCAGCTCCGCATCAGCGGCGGCCTGCCGCGCCGCCAACTCCATCTCGCGCTGACGCCGCGCGGCGGAGGCTTGCGCCCACTGGGTCATCATGGTCAGCAACATCCGCGTGAATGACGCCATCTCGCGGGCGGCGTGGTCGATATCCGAAGCGTGGTCCACAGGGGTCTCCTCCATCGGGGTGATGTCGTCGTCGGCCGGATCCGGCGGCGGCTCGTGCTCGTGGCCCGGCTCCTGGGGTTCCGGAGCTGGGGCCGGGTCGGCAGCGGCGTGCTGCCGATGCGGCTCGTGAGAGCGCTGCGCTGCTGTGTGGTGCAGATGGCCGGCGGGCGGGGCGTTGAGCGCGCCAGCCAGCACCGAGGCATCGACGCGGACGAACTCGTCCAAGTCCACGCCGTGCCCGGCGTCGATGTGCTCGGAGAGGTCCTTGCCGGTCGCGGCCTCCACGACGAGCAGCTCCTGCACGCGGCCGGTCAGCATCTGCGCGACCTGGGCGGCGTGCCGGTACCCGGCGGTGTCCTTGTCGGCCACGATCACGACCCGCTTGGCGCCGCGCAGTTGGTGGGCGTGCTCGGGCCGGAAGCTCCCGGCTCCCATCGCATTGCAGGTCGCGACCAAGCCCGCGGCGCGGGCGCGGTCGGCGTCTTTCTCGCCCTCGACCAGCCAGATGGTTTCGCCGTCGGCGACGCCCTGGCGCACCTCGGGCAGCTGGTAGAGCACCGGCGCGAACCCGCCGCCGGACCAGCGGCCCCCGGCGTCGCATTTGCGCTGCCGGAACTGCTTCTCGACGCCGTTCTCGTGCGGGATATGGATCCGCACAACCTCACCCAGCGGGTTGCCCCGCTCATCGGTGTAGCTGTAGATCGCGGCTTGGCGGCGCGGACCGGTGACCTTCCCGAGCCGGTCACGACGGGACTGGAACGGGATGACGTTGCCGCCCTCATGGTCTTGGCCGCCCTGCTGCCGGTTGGGGCGCTGGCCGGGCTGGCGGGCCTGCCCAGGCTGCGGGGAGCGGTGGCGGAACCCTCTGCGTGGGGTGTCGAACAAGTCCCGCACACCCAGGCCGATGGCCTGCAGAACTTCCTCGTCGGTGCATTCACCGGTGAAGCAGCGCACCGTAGTGCGGCCCTTCGCGGCGTCGTAGATCAGCCCGAGGCTGGGGTTGTGGTCGTCATGCGACGGGCACCGGTACTTGGTCCACTCCCCGTACGACGACGCGGGACCAGGCTTGCGGTTGTTCGCGACGGCGAAAGCGTCCAGGGCTGCGGTGATGCGATCGAACGACGGCCGCGCAGCCGCGGCCGTCATTCCCGGATCCGGCTTGCTCACCGGGACGCCCCTCGATCGCTTCGCCCGCCGCCGAGGACCTGCGTCCACGGGCGCCACCACGGCTGCGAAGGCTCCACGGCCTGGGTGTTCACCGGCACCGGGAACTCCAGCGCCACACCGTGACTGGGCGGCTGGAACGACGACCGGTTGACCGTGGCGCGCAACTGCGCGAGTTCGGACCGGAGATCGGTGTAGTCCTGGCGCAGGCTCTGCCACTCCCGCAGCTGCCCGTGCGCGGTCTCGACGATCGCGGCGACCAGCTCCTCGCGGTCCTCGCCCGCCAGCAACTGCGGCGCCAATGCCGGGTTCTCGATGATCCACCCGGCCGCGAGCTCCACCTGTGCCTGCCGCCGCGAGGACCGCTCCGCCGCAGGCACCTCCGCCGCTGGTCCGGTGTGGGTGACCGCTTCGCCGCGCAGCGCGGCGACCTGCTCGGCCATCACGTCCCGCTCGACAGCCTCGCTGTCGCCTTCCTGGCCGGTCGCGGCCGCGACGGTGCGGTTGCGGGTGGTCACCCACTCCCGGTAGGCGCCCGGGTCGGTGACCAGCTGCCATGCGCGGTTGTCGCGCACGATGGTGGCGTCGTACTCACCAGAGGCCAGGCTGGCGACCACACGCTCGGCGCGGCCGGCCTCCGAGACGGTCAGCACGTCAGCAGCGCGGGCGGTGACCAGGATCGCCTCCGCCGCCTCCACGAACCGCAGCTCTCCACGGTCGAGCAGATCGCGGGGACGGGTGAGCAGCGTCTGCTCCATGAACGGGTCAGCGGCCGTGCACAGTTGAGCGAAGGCCTGCTCCACCCCAGCGCGGTCCAGCAGCTGGTGGTCGCCCGGGTGCAGGCTGTCGGGCCGGAACGGGCGCAGCCCGGCGGCGTCGACGAACTCACCTCGCTCGTTGGTCCAGCCGCTGCGGTCGCTGGTCAGGTGCCCCACGATGCGCACCGCCCGCGAGGTCAACCACGTCTGGTAGGCGCCGGGGTCGGTGGCCAGCGACCAGGTGTCCTCCCCCGCCGGACCCCGCACGTCCTCGAAGTTCACCGCCGCCGCGACCAGCCGCTCCAGCCGCGCCGCCTCACCGGCGGTGACGACGTCACCGGTGCGGATCGTGGACACGACGGCATCAGCCATCTCCCGCAACTGGCTTTCCCAGCGCGCCGCGCCGCCGTCGGCCTGGTCGGGGTCGGTGCCGACGTGCTCGACCAGCTCAGCGACCGTGGCCCGCAACGCCTCCCGGGACAGCGAGAAGTCGTGGCCGCTGGTCTGGACCGGCCGCAGCCAGATCGCGTCGGGGAAATCCGTGGCGGGCGCGACGTCCTCGACCCACGCGCCGGGGTCCGCGGCGGGGTTCTCGGTTTGCGCGCTCATCCACGCCTCGTACAGCTCGGCATCGGCGACCCGCTCCCAGGCGTAGGCCGAGTCCGCGCCGTCGAGCAGCTCGGTGACCACGACCTCGGCGCGAGCGGCCTCATCGGCGTGCAGGCCCTGCCCGGCCCGCACCGCGGCGAGGATCTGCTCGCCCAGCCCGAGCGCGGTGTCGTCGACCGCGTCGCGGGTCCGGCGCGACAGGTCGTGGATGGCGTCGATCAGCTCGGCCCTGCTACGCATCGGCGGCATGGCCTCAGCGGCCTGTGAGGCGGGCGAAAAGGCGTCCGACATGGGTTGTCCTCCCGGTTGTTGTGGTGGAGACAGCCCCGGCCTCGGTGAAGGCCGGGGACGACAGGACCGCGCCGGGCGACGCCAGCGGCAGCGGCTTGAGCTGGCCGTTGATGAAATGGCCGCGTACGGAGCAGAACTTGAAGGTCCCGGCGGGGTCCATGAGCCGGGACATGTGCGTGTGGCAGTGATCGCGCCACCACACCGAGATGCCGGTCTTGCCGTCGAGGCGGTAGTGCTCCCACGCCCGCCACATGGCCTCGAACGTGCTGCACGCCTCCGGATGCTTGAGCCACCACGGGCACCACGCGTTGGAGGTGACGTCATCGCCCACATCCCGCGCGTACATCGGCGCCAGCCAATGGGTGACCCACTCGATGTAGTTGGGGAACAACGGCGGTGGCGGCTCGTCGCCGCCCTTGCCGCCCGCGCCGGCCTGCCCGCCCGGGGCCGGGTCGGCGGCTTCCATCTCGTCGACCTTCGCCAGCACCTGCGCCTGGAACAGGTCCTCGCCGTCGTCGGGGAACTGGCTCACGCCGCTCCCTCCTCTCGCTGCTCGCCGCCGAGCACGGGCGGCTGCTGGACGGAAAACAGCGCGGCCGCAGCCTTGGCGGTCTCAGCGGCGGCGGCTTTGATGTCGGCCTTCACCCGAGCGCCGTAGGGGCGATCCCAGAACGGGACCGACGCGCACAAGGTGGCGGGGAAACCGCTGCCGAACACGACCATCCGGCCGCGCGGCAGCGCCTGAATGTCGGAGACGGTGAGGGTCTGGCGCTCGGTGAGACTGCGCGACACACTGCGACCAGAAGCTGAGACCGACACCGAGCCGGTCAGCTCGTGGTGGGAGCCGACCGCCTCGGCGCGCTCCCGCAGGAACGGCACGTCGTCCAGACCGGAGCCCAGCACGCGCACGTTCGCCGCGCCCCACAGCGCTTTCATGCCGCCAGGGCCCCAGCAGCGCTCGCCCTGAGCCCAGGACTGCAACACCGTCAGCACGACGATCCCGCGTGAACCGAAGTGGCTGTAGAGCTTCGGCAGATCACGCCAGCGCACCACGTTGGCGGCCTCGTCCAGCACCGCAGTCACCGGCGTCGGCAACCGGCCACCGTGCGCGACACCGCGCTGCACGGACGCCTCCAGCACCCCAGCGGTCAAGGCGTTGAGAATCGGCCCCGCCGACCCGGCGCCCTCCATGCTCAGCAGGTACAGGGTGTTGGAGTCCGACCACGCGAACGCGCGGTGATCGAAGCTACGGCGACCCTGGCCGTGCTCGATCCACGGCCGCAGATCCGGGGACTTGAGGATCCGCGCCATCTTCCGCGCGGTACCGAACACACCGCTGCGCTGTTTGGGGTCCTCGTTGTACATCGCGAACAGGCCCTTGGCGGCCAGGTGGTGGCCCGCGAGGTCGAGGATCCGGGCGGGCTCGGTGTTGGTCTCGGCGGTCAGCCACTCCCACACCTGCGAGATCGGGCGATCCGCCAGCGCCGCCGCCAGCAGCAGCTGCGCCAGCAGATCCTCACCAGCCGGGTCGAAAAACGCATCACGCTTGGCGTCCTGGCCATCGTCGCCGTCGGCGAAATGCCCCGCCAGCCGCGCGGCGCGCTCCTCGGCACCCCACACCAGCTGCGGCTCGGCGTCGCGGTCACCGATGCCGTCGGGCTCGTCGACGAACACCGGGCCGTCCTCGACAACATGCAGTCCGGCGGACGGTTTCGGCAGCTCCGGGCGCTGCTCGGGCGGGATCACGTACGACAGCGGATCCCAGCTGAACGGCTCCGTCGCACCGTTGATGCGCTGGGGATCGAACACGAAACAGTCACCGATCTCCTCACGCATCCGGATCGTCGCGGTGACCACGTCGTTCTTGTTGCTGGTAGTGATCACCGTCCCCGCTGCCTCCAGCACCGCCGGAATCACACGCGAGGTCGACTTGCCCTGACGGGGTCCCCAGATGTCGACGTGCAGGTCTTCGAACGACCCGAACAACCACTGCCGACCCTCGATCGACACACCGATCGACACCCCAGGCCGGGACGGGATCCGCTGCTCAGCCGCAGCGTCGGCGTTCGGGAACGCCACCTTCAGCCGTTTGGCGGCATCCGCGGCCGCGCGAGCCATCAACGGGGCCAGCGCGGCACCGCGGCCCATGAAGCGGGCGCGGTCATCGATCGGCAGCCGCTTGAGCTTCGGCCGGCGGCCAGTGCCGATGCGCTGCCAGCCCTTCGTGCGCACAAAGCGGGTGCACACCGCCGAGAAGCCCAGCGCCGCGAACGATCCGCCGACCAGGCAGCACGCCGACGCGGTCGCCGCACCCGACCAGACCACATCGCCCATCACCGTCATGTGCGCGGCCAGCGAGAGCGGATTCCACGGAACGTCCTGCTCGGGGCCGCCGAAGAACGGCGCCATCCGCAACGACAGCGACGCCCCCAACGAGGTGGTGCCGATCGCGGAGACAGCGATCAGCTCCTTCCACTCCCCCGCAGCGCCCGCGCCTTGAGCCGGGTCCTTGATGCGGCGATCCACTGATCAGCCCTGCCTTTCCACGTCGAAAAAGCGGCCGACGACGACGCGAGTCGCGCCGTCGTGGCCGTGAATGGTTTGGATGTCGTCGAGGCAGGCCGCCTCGACGGTCGTGCGGATCGCGCCGCGCCAGCGCATCGACACCGCGCCGTCGGGCCAGATCACGCCGTCAGCGACCACGCCCGTGCCGGAGAACCCGGTCACGTCGACGTCGCGGTGCAGCTGGAAAACCCGCACCCCAGTGGTGATTTCGGTGTTCGTCACCGCGCGCCCCCGTCCGGAACCGCCGGGGCGGTGGTGCGCAGGCTGCAGAACGGCTCACACGGACCCAGCGGGCGCGGCGTCGCCGGTGTCGAACCGTCATGGCCGGGGAATGCGGCCACGACCAGCAGCAGTGTCAGCACCGCGACCGTCAGTACCGTCGCGAGAGCGCCGACCATGTGGCCGATCCCGGAACGCATCACCGGTCCAGCCCCATCGCCCGCTCCGCCGCAGCGCCAGCCCGCATCGCCGCCAGACCGACCGCTTCCGCTGTGGTCAGTCCCAGCGCGGCGGCCCACCGGCCGACCTCACGCTCCTGGCCCGTCGCGGAGTTCACGGCCGCGACCTTCATTGCCGCGAGCGCCTGATCCTTGGTCAGCTGACGGCCCGGCAGATAATCCACGGTCCACCGGCCGTCGCCGACATAGCGGGCCATGTGGCCGGTCTGCTCGCTGGACATGACGTGCCGACCCACATGCACCATCGCCACCGCAGGAGTCGACACCGACCGCGCGAGCAGCTGCGTAGCGTTCATCGCGACCACACAGCCCACTCGGCCGCCGTCGTCGGCCACTCCGACTGCTGACAGCGGACCACCGCGTCCAGCACATCCAGCCCCAGCGGACGCGCCTGACCAGCCAGCAGCTTCCACACCATCGCGGTATTCGGGCTATCGACCCACAGCAGCTGATCCCACTCGGCCACGATCTCGGCCAACGTCAGGCCAGCCACCGCCTGCACCCCGTTGACCAGGCGATCCGGCGCGAACGAGAGCCGGAACACCCCCTCCGACATCTCATAGGCCACGTGGTCCGACCGCGTCGCGGTCAACCACCGCCCCTCTCGCTGGATTGCCATTACTCCCCTTCCGACCCCTGATCTTGTAATGTCTGTCAGGTATGTAATGACTGTAATGACAAAGTCTGTGACAGGGCAATACCCTTGTCCTGTCTGTCCTTACAGAGAAGATGGAGACCATGAGCAGGCGACCGAGATGGAAGATCGTTTACGACGATCTCCGCGAGCAGATCACCCGAGGTCAGCTCCAGCCCGGTGAAAAGATCCCGGCGGAGCTGGATCTCGCGGAGCGGTACGACTTCAGTCGTCCAACGATCCGAGAGGCGATCCGGCGACTTGAGCAAGAGGGGTTGCTTACCGCAGCGGTCGCAGGAATCGGCCGGACCGTGCGCAGTCGCGACCTCATCACCTGGCACCTGACGAAATTCGAGCTGGGTGCCTACAGCGACGACCCGGTCAATCGAATCGACCAGTGGGAGGCCGACGCTCACTCGGAAGGATGGGAGACTCGACAGCTCGTCGACAGCGTTTTGGAGCTGCCCGCTACCTCAGAAGTAGCGCGCTATATGCAATGCCGACCTGGAACACTGCTCTTGCGCCGCAGGCGGCTGCGGTACGTCCAGAAGCCTCAGGTACCCGAGCAGCTGGCCATGATCGCTGACACCTGGACTCCGCTGGATATCGCCAATATGGAGATCGACGGCATCGCCCCGCTGCGAGCTGTCGAGAACGTCGTCTACCCCGGCGGCATCTATCGCGCGCTGGGCTTCCGCCAAGTTCAGTTCTCCGACGAAATCACCGTCCGGATGCCCGAGCCCGAAGAAGCCGCGCTGCTCGAGCAGCAGCCAGGTACACCCGTCGGGCAGCACGCCCGCGTCGGCATCGACGCCACCGGCCGCCGCGTACGGGTCCTCCTCAGCGTCTTCAGCGGCGATGCCCTACGCCTCCACTACGACCTTCGCGTTCCAGAGAATCGCCCCGCCAGCAACGGTGCGACGACCTAACCAGGAAAGGGATTCCTATGAACGACAACGCCGATCGCTACGACCCCACCGGGGAAGCCGCCATCTGGCAGGCCGCCTCCAGCCTGGTCGCGGGCATGAAAGACCCCGCGTTGAGCGAGGACTGGAATACCGCACTCGACCAGGCCGCCCGCGCCTTGGACAACGAAGCCCGCGGCATCCGCCAAGGCCCTGGCGGCATGTACTACCGGTCCATCACCGGCAGCAACCACCAGCCACTACGCGACTGATTCGCGCGAGTTTCTTCCCCTCAACGACGAAAGGCCCTCCTGTGACCCACGTGTGGTACGCCGCCTACGGCTCGAACCTTCACGCCCGAAGGCTGGCGTACTACATCGAGGGAGGAACACCACCGGGAACCGGGCACACCTACCCCGGCTTCCGTGACCGCACACCTCCGCTGAAGACCACACCCCTGACCTTGCCCGGCAGCATCTACTTCGCCTGGCAGTCTCCGGTCTGGACCGGAGGCGTGGCGTTCTACGCGGACCGGCCACAAGATAGCTGGGTGAAGGGCGCAGCAGCCCGGGGCTATCTGCTGACTTACCAACAGTTCTCTGACCTGGCCACCCAGGAGATGTATCGGATACCAGGAGAGACACCAGATCTCGATGTGGAAGAGATCGTGGCCAACGGCAAGCTCCAGATCGGCCCCGGCCGATACGAAACCCTCGTCCACGTCAACGACGTCGACGGGTTCCCCGTCGTGACCTTCACGTCCCCGTGGGACACGGCCACTGTCCAGATCCAAAAGCCATCGGCGCGCTACCTCGGGATGCTCGCTGCCGGCCTTTACGAGTCGCACAAGTGGGAGGTCTCCGTGATCCTCACCTATCTCTCGAAATTGCCTGGTGTGGAGGGACGCTGGGACCCCGAGGAGCTACATGCCCTCGTCGAGGCTGCCGCGCAGATGCCGTGACCAACGCGATCCACACCATGGCTGTGACAGCCTGATCTGGCCCCGGTGTGACGGTTTGAGTGGGCCCCACTTGCGGCGCGCCGGGCGGGTTGTGACGGTTTGATCTGGCCCCACCTCAGGCTCGATTTCGACATGGTCGTTTTCGAGCTGGTGGAAGGGGTCCGGGATGGAGTGTCGGGTGGAGTTGTTTGCTGCCATTCGGCGTGATGCTCGTGTCGAGGGTCTTTCTATTCGTGAGCTGGCTCGTCGGCATCAGGTGCATCGGCGGACGGTACGTCGAGCATTGGCAGATGCGGCGCCGCCGCCCCGGAAGGTGCCGGCGCGGCGGGCGCCGAAGCTGGATGCGTTCAAACCCGCGATCGACGCGATGCTCATCGCAGACACCACCGCTCCGCGTAAACAGCGCCATACCGCCCGGCGGGTTCTGGCCAGGCTGGTCGAGGAACACGGGGCCAGGCAGTTGTCGTATTCGACGGTGCGTGACTATGTGCGGATCCGGCGCGCGCAGATCGACCTCGAGGCCGGGCGGCGGATCGAGGCGTTCGTTCCGCAGCAGCGACTACCCGGTCAGGAAGCCGAGGTCGATTTCGGTGAGGTGTGGGTGATGCTGAGCGGGGTGAAAACCCGCTGTCAGATGTTCGTGTTCTGGCTGGCCTATTCAGGGCGGGCGGTTCATCGTGTGTATCCGACCGCGGGGCAGGAAGCGTTCCTGGAAGGCCATATCGCAGCATTCGATGCGATCGGTGGTGTCCCGACCCGTCATATCCGTTATGACAATCTGACCAGCGCGGTACGTCTGGTGTTGCATGGCAGTGACCGGAGGCGTGCGGAGAACCCGCGTTGGGTGTTGTTCTGTTCGCATTTCGGAATCGATCCTTTCTATTGCCAGCCGGGTTTGGCCGGTGCGCATGAGAAAGGTGGCGTCGAGGGCGAGGTCGGCAGATTCCGACGCAACAGGTTGACCCCGATGCCGGTGGTCGATTCCCTCGATGAGCTCAACGACCTGATCCGGCAGTGGGAGATCGCCGACCAGCAGCGGCGGATCGATGGGCGGGTGAACACCATCGCCGAGGACTTCACGGTCGAGGCGCCGCTTCTGGCGCCGTTGCCGGTCGAGGAGTTCGATCCGGGCCTGATCCTGCATCCGCGAGTGGATCGCTCGGCGCTGGTGACAGTGCGGATGGTGAAGTACTCGGTCCCGGCCCGGTTGATCGGCCGCAAGGTGCGGGTATCGCTGCAGGCCTCCCAGCTGGTGATCTACGACGGCGCGAAAATCGTTGCCCGCCATCGTCGCATCGCTGCCCGCACCGGCTGCTCGGTCCAGCTCGACCACTACCTCGAGGTGCTGAAGATCAAGCCGGGCGCGTTCCCCGGCTCGACCGCACTCGCCCAGGCCCGCGGCACGGGAGTGTTCACCGCGGCGCACGAGGCGTTCTGGGCCGCGGCCCGCCGCGTCAACGGCGACGCCGAAGGCACCCGCGAGCTGATCGAGGTGCTGCTACTGCACCGCAGCCTCGCCGAAACCGATGTCGTCGCCGGAATCATCGCCGCTCTCGAGGTCGGCGCGGTCAACGCCGACGTCGTCGCGGTCGAGGCCCGCCGCCACGCCGCCAGCGCTGGTGGGGCCGAAACCGACCGTCACCGCATCGGTCACGGCGTTCGGCGTGAGCAGCGGGTTGTCAGCCTCACCCAACGGCGGCTGATGGATCCGGCCGCGATCATCGCCGGCCTGCCCCCGGACCCCAGACCGCTGCCGACCGTCACCGCCTACGACGGACTCTTGGTCCGCCGCACCCCCGCCGTGACACCCACCGATCCGGACGATACCGAAAAGAGCACCGCGTCATGAGTCCAGCCACCCCGCCCTCCCAGATCACCACCACCCTGCGACGGCGGCGCGGGCTCACCGAAGAAGCCGCCGCAGCGGCCGTCGACCAAGCCTGCCGACGGCTGCGGCTGCCGACGATCCGCGCCGTCCTGGACGAAGCGTTGACCGCCGCGGGCCGCGAACAGCTCACCTACCAGGGGTTCCTGGCCGAGTTGCTGCTGGCCGAATGCGACGACCGCGACCGGCGCTCCACCCTGCGCCGAGTCAAAGCCGCCGGGTTTCCCCGCCAGAAATGGCTCGGCGACTTCGACTTCGACGCCAACCCCGCCATCAACGCCGCCACCATCCACACCCTCGCCACCGGCGACTGGATCCGCAAAGGCGAACCCCTGTGCCTCATCGGCGACTCCGGCACCGGCAAATCACACCTACTCATCGCGCTCGGCACCGCCGCCGCCGAGAAAGGCTACCGAGTCCGCTACACCCTGGCCACGAAACTGGTCAACGAGCTCGTCGAAGCCGCCGACGAGAAACAACTCGCCAAAACCATCAACCGCTACGGGCGCGTCGACCTTCTATGCATCGACGAACTCGGCTATATGGAGTTGGACAAACGCGGCGCCGAACTGCTGTTCCAGGTATTGACCGAGCGCGAGGAAAAGAACAGTGTCGCCATCGCATCCAACGAAGCCTTCTCCGGATGGACGAAAACCTTCACCGACCCACGCCTGTGCGCCGCAATAGTAGACAGACTCACCTACGGCGGCACCATCATCCACACCGGCACCGACAGCTATCGACTCGCCCGCAGCCGCGCCGCCAACCATTAACCGACATTCGTCGCCCACATCCGGCCCGACATCAATTTCAGTCGCAGGAGTAATTCGCGATTCCTCAAAGATCGAGTTCGAAGAGCGTGAACTCTGCGCTCCACAGGTCCTGGCGAAAGTCCACGCCGGTACTCCCGGCAAACAGATCCATCGCACACAGCTCACCGTCTCGGTCATCGCGAGGCGCCAGCTCCAGACACGCAGTGCGCCCCTGCGCCTCCCTGACCTGCCGGCCGTTGCGGTAGTGCGCGGCGATCGGCTCATCAGCGATCCGCACAAGGTGAAGGTCGGTCGTCGCCGATGCCTCGACCAGGTAACCGACGCTCCCCGACAGCCGGCAGGCGACGTCGACCACGAAGACCCAGTCGCCGACCCTGGCCGCGCACAGATGCGGCGCACGGGCTCCAGAGATCGCGTCCTCGAAGCCCATCGTGGTGCTCGTCGGAACAAACACATCCGGTATTGCGGCGGCGAACTCACCCGTCCGCACACCGACGACCTCGATGTTCCAGCCCATGAGGAGAAACCCTAAGAGTCCACTACATCCCGCGATCCCCACGCCTGGGAGGCCAGTTGAACACCCCCGAACCGAACAGCCGGGGCCAACTCAACCCGTCACACCGGGGCCGCTTCAGATTGACATAGCCAACACCAGGCGTGTGGATCGCGTACCGGCGCGCCTCCCCCACCATTAGGGTTGTTTCCCCTAGGAATAAGCGCATGGGTCGACCGAGAACGCTTCCGCCCACGAAAAAGATCGGATTGGACATCTCACGTGAAGTCGCCAACGCCATCGACGAGGCGGTCACCGCACGTGGGATCAACAAGCGGGCGATCTATGAGATCGCTTTGAGGCGCGAACTTGGCTTGCCCCCGTACCCCGGTGTTCCCGACGAGCAACAGGAGGATTTGAAGCGCCCGGCCTAATGCCGGAGTTCTAGCCCATCGCATCGGGCTAGGAAGACCCCATAAATGACGAAGGCCTCCCAGTTGGCGCTGGGAGGCTCTTCAAAGGCCCCTTAGGACCACGCTTGTTGCGAAGCGATCCAAGGGTAGCAAGCTCGTGAGGACGCGACCAAGTGATGCGGCCGAGGCCGCAGGTCACAATTTGCGTCCAGCGCTCTTCCCGCTACCTGACACAGACACGGACGTTCCAGCTCCCGCCGATGTGGCTCGTGAGCTGGCCTGGGCGACTCTCGCCCCGCTGATCGCGGCGCGGCCGTCGATGCGGCTGATCGACCCGGACACGAACACCACGGTGTCGACTCGGCGGCTGACTCGGCGCCCGCCGGCGGGCCCGGCCGCGGTGCCGGTCTACGACGCCGCGCACCGCACCCGGTTGCTGGCGCTGGATTTCGACACCAAACGCCATGGTCCGGTGCAGGTGGCCCAGGACGTGGCCTACGCGAAAGCGTGGCTGCGGGCCTGTGGCGCGGTCCCGGTGTCCGATCTCAACCCGAATAACCGCGGCCGCCACGTCATCGCGGCCTTCGCTGCTGGTGAGACCCACAGTCGCGACGAGATCGAGCCGGTCATGCGCCTGCTGGGCTCGCGGTTGCCGACGCTGGATATCGGCCTGATGCTCAACCCGAAAACGGGTGCGATCACCCCGCCCGGGTCGGCGACCCGCGACGGCGCGGTTCGTGAGCTGGACGGCGCCGTCGACGAGGCGGCGGCCGCACTATGCCAGGGCGCGGAGCCTGGTCTGCTCGCGCGGCTGCGGGAGTACTTGGGTGTCGGCCCCGACCACACCACCCCCGGGCAGACGTCTGCCGCCCCTGTGGAGCTGTCTGCGGACCTGTGGGAGGGCGCGGGCAGCTCGGCGCGGCTGCGCGCGCCCTGGCGCTGGAGAAGCCCCATCCCAAGCCCCGTAGAAGCTTTCGCCACCATCGGCGTCATGCCCGCCGATGGCCGCTGGCCCTCCCGGTCGGAGGCGCGCGCCAGCGTCCTGGCCGCGTGCGCGAAACGCGGCTGGAGCCTTGATGACGTGCGCGCCCGCCGCGACGGCACCTGGCAAGGGTTGGCGGGCGCGTACGCGCACTACCGCCGCCCCGACGAGGCGTTGACCGCTGACTGGGAGCGCATCTGTACCCGTTGGATCACAGCCAGCGCATTAGTCCGGTCTCCCGAACACAGGTTAGGAACTCTCACACCCCCCACAGCTACCTACGGCTCGAAATCTGCTCCGCTGCACAGCGATACCCACTCCCGCTGGCTTGCCACAGCACACGCCTGGGTCCACCAGACCTGGCCCGGTCAACCACACCGCTGGGCAGTGCTCGCCGTGCTCGACGCACTGGCCTACGCCGCGCTGGTCGCGGGCAAGACAGGCCGGGATGGCACACCACTGGTCGCCGTTGGTGTGCGCGCCTTAGCCGGTTTCGCGGGACTGCTGTCGGTCGGGACGGTCGCTGATGTGCTGGCGGACCTGCGGGAGCGGCCAGGCAGCCCGATCCTGCGGATCCGCCGCGCGGTGCACCGGGACGCGGACTGCTACAGCCTGGTCACCGCCTACAGCGGCCCGGAACTGGACCAGGCCGTGGCACCGGTGCCGGCCGACCGGGTGCAGCTACGGCCGGTCCATGACGCCTGGAAAGTGCTCGGGCTGCACCACCGCGCGGTCTACCAGCTGATCGTCGACACCGGCCTCACCAACGTCGCCGACGTACTCGCGGCCGCGGGCGTCGGTCGCAGCACCGGCTACGACACCCTCGCCGTTCTCGCCCAAGCAGGGCTCATCACACGCGGCCGCGGCACCGTCTCCCCCGGCGAGACCACGCTCGACGACATCGCCGCCGCCCACGGCCTGCACGACGTACGCACCGAATTCCTCGCCCGGATCCAACGCCAGCGCGCCGAATGGCACGCCTGGCTCGAGCTACGCCACCACATCCCCGCCGACCACGACAGCGGCGCTGAGCCGACCGTGCAGCTCGCGCCCTGGGACCTGGACTCCGGCCTGGACGAGGCTATCTGGGCCGCCCAGATAGCCGCTGGACCACCAGAGTGACGCTGCCGCAAGTAATCCACCGGATGGCCTACGAACCCGAGGAACTGGACAGTCGAAGCTTCGCGTCGCTGCTCAGTCCGCGCGCCCTGACCGCCCGGCTGGACAGTGTTGTGAGTGTCGTGGAGCGATGTCCTGGGACAGCGCACCTAGTCAGCGTGTGCGGTGTAGTCGCGCAGTGACGCATCCCCGGTAAGGATGTTCAGGACTGCATCGAGAAGAGCTGGGTCGAGCTTGTCGCGCAGCACCTGGGCGACGTCGTCGGGTGTGCTGCTCTTGGGAATCTTCACTGCCGCAGTCGTGGAAAGACTCTTTCCATCCTCGCCGTCAGCTTCGGCGCCGGACTCCGGCTCGGTGATGAGCCAGCCGGGGTCGTAGGGCTGGCCGAGGTCCAGCAGCGCACGCTGGTCCTCAGCGGTGAGCACGGCGAGTTTGAGCGCTTTCTGCACCGGCATCGCCAGGTCCGACACCATGCCCTGGAACTCGGGGATCAACTCGAGCAGCTGCAGGCGCTGGTTCACCTGGGTGTGGGAGATTCCCATTCGCTCGGCGAAGGCCCGCTTACTCTCGCCGGTCAATGCGAGCACCGCGGCCATCTCGCCGCCCTCACGGATCGGGTCGTAGGGCTTGCGGTGGTAGTTCTCGATGATCCCGCTTTCCTTGCTCAGCCTCGGATCGGCGAGCGCGTCATTGCGGTGGAACGGCAGCCTGGCGACCTTCTTGTGCCGGGCGGTGGCGAGCCTGCGGTTGCCCATGATGACGACGAAGCGGACCTCGTCGTCGAACTTGTCGCCGGGATGGTGTTCCAGCCACGCCTCCCGCGAGCACACTGTCACCGCCTGCAGGATGCCGAACTCGTCGACCGTCGCGGCGAAGGCCGCCAGCTCCGGATCGGCTTCCGGGTCGTACTCACGCGCCCACCGCGGGTTGTCCGGCCTGTGCGCGAACTCCGCCAGCAGCGCGTCCGCCGGGGAGGCCGGCGGGGGAGTGGCGGACGCACCGTTGGTCGAGACCTCGGCTCGCGCGGTGGTCAGCACAGCCGAGACGATCTCCGCGGTATCGCTGTGCGCCGTAGACGGTAAACCACCGGATCCGCCGCGGTTCCTCTTCGGTCGGCTCGGCGCGGGCATCAGGCCGCCTCGTCTGCGCGCTGGCGGGCCAGGATCTCCTCCGCCAGGTCGTCGTACTCGCCGACGTCTTCGGGGATGAGGCCGTAGAACTCGTCGTAGGCGACGCCGCGCGAGATCTCGGTGTTCATCACGTCCAAGCCCAGCGCGTACGGGGTGTCGGGATCCAGCTCGCCGGCGTCGCTGACCAGGTTCGAGGTGAGCACTTCGCGGGCTTCCTTGGCCTTGCCCTTGTGCGCGGCCGGGCAGCGGGTCAGCAGGACACTGACCTCGAGCGGGGAACCGGAGTCGTTCACCGCGACCGCGCTCTGATAGGTCGGCACCAGCCGCCGCAGCTCGGCACGGAACGGGCCGACCGGGCAGATCAGCCAGTCCGCGTACAGGCAGCCGTGGGTGAAGTTCTCCGGCTGTTCGCCGCCGGTATCGATGATCACCACATCGGCGCCAGTCGAGCGCTCGGTCGTCCTGGCGTACTGCGACAGTGGCCCGTCGCTCTCATGCCAGATCGCGAGCTGGAACGGCACCCGGTCCCCGACCCGCTCCGCCTCCTGCACCCAGTCGGTCGCGCCGCGCGTGCGGGTATCGGCGCAAATGACGACCACCTTCAGGCCCCGGCGCACCAGTGCGACGGCCGTCAGGATCGCGCTGGTCGTCTTACCGGGGCCGCCCTTCAACGTCGAGAACAGGACTCGCAGGACTCGGCGTGTGTCTGCCGTCGTCATGGGCTGTGACTCCTAGCTAAGCCCCGGCCCGTGGAAAGAGTCTTTCCACGGGCCGGGTGCGGCGAATGGGAAGCGAGCACTTCGTCTCGCGCCCTATCGGACAGGGCTGCGACCTGGCTCGATTCAGCCGAGACGATACCGCGCTGTGGGCGGCGAGGAGAACGACGACACCGACCCACGAGGCGCTTCTCCCCCTGCGCAACCCCCGCCTCTCGGCGAAGTCCTGGTCATCGAGCTCTTCCCGCGGCGCGACCGGCCGAACGAGCCACCGCCGGTCGCCGCCCGGTGAGCTGAATAACGTTCTTTTAAAACGTAAATCTTCAACGTTAAAACAATGAACGAAAACATATATGATAGAATCGGTGAGTGACGAATTCAGAGACCGCCCCGGGGGAAACCGGGGGCGATGCTGCCGCTGAGCAGCGTGTATGCCAGTTCCCGGTCGCCTACGACACCGCGACTGGGGATTGGGTGGCGGCGGGGCACCCGCTGCCACCCCCGGCGCCGGGCCGGGGCCGGAGGTCGGAATATTGCGGGGAGTTCCATATCGATCCGGACGGGGAGCGGCGGCGTCACGACCGTGCGACGGCGTTCCAGCGCCGCCGTGAGCTGCAGCTCGAGGCCGCCGGCGGTGCCACGCCGAAGGTCCAGCGTCCGGCGCCGCGGCCGGTGACTTCGGCGCGGGCCAGCCTGTCCGAACTGTTGGCGCAGTGGGAGATGATCACTACCGCCCACCGCCGCCAGCAGACCGAGCTGGTCGACCGCGTCGCCGAGATCGTCGCCACCGCCGGGGATCCGGACGCTGCGGTTGCGGAGGTGACCCGTATCCGTGCCGAGTCCCAAGCCGAGGTCGACGCCGCTCGCGCCGCAGCGGCCGAGGTTGAAGCCGAGGCCATCGCCGCCCGCCGCGAACGTGACCGCGCCTTGGAGGACAAGGAGCTGGCCGAGGGTGCAGCGCTGGACGCCCTCGCTGAGCGAGACGAACGCCTGGCCGAGGCTGACGCCCGTATCGCTGAGCATCAGGCCGCGGTCGATACCGCCCGCGGCGAGGTCGAGCAGGCGCGCAGCGATGCCGACGCCCGAATCGTGGCAGCCGAGCAAGCCGCGAACGATCGCGCCGAGCAGGCCGAGCGCGATGCCGCCGACCGGGTCGCCGCGGCGCTGGCCGAGCGGGACGCGCGGATCGCCGAGTATCAGGCTCTCGTCGACGCCGCGCGCGACGAGGTCGAGCAGGTGCGCAGGGAATCGGCTTCCCGGATCGCTGCGGTAGAGGCAGAATCAGCCGAACGCATCGCCGCCGTCGACCGCGCGGCAGCTGAGCGTGTCGACCGCGTCGAGCACGATGCGGCCCTCCAGATCACCCAAGCCAACGACACCCGCGAGGAAGCCGAGCAGGCCCGCGTCCGCGCCGAGTCCGCCCAGGCCGTCGCCGAGCAGGCCGCCGCCGACGCCCGCGCCGAGGCCGATCGGTTGCGTACCGATCTCGCCCAGGTTCGCGAGCAGGCCCGCAGCGAACGAGAAGACCTGCGCGCCCAGGTCGACACCATCCGCGAGGAGGCGAAGGCTCAGGCCGCCGCCGATCGCACCGAAATCGGGCGCCTGCGTGAGGAACTGATCAGCGCCCGCGCCGAGGCCCGCGCCGACCGCGAGCAGCTGCGCACCGACCACGCCGCCGAGATCGCCCGCATCCAAGCCACCCACGAGACCCAGATCCAGGCCCTGCAACGAGCCCTCGACGCCGCGGCCGCCACCGAGAAAGGTTCCCGCTGATGTTCTCCCGATTGAAACCCCGAACCACACCACCGGATGGCGACAGCCTGGTCGTCGGCGCCCTGCCCGACCGGGTGCGCACCGCGCGGGAACGGCTGGCGCACCAGGCCGACCCGGCGCTGACCGCAGCACTGTCGGAGGCGGAGCTCGCTGCCAATCGTGCGGTGGCGGAGCGGATCCGCGAGCACGAACGGCTCGAACAGATCGCTCAGGTCGAGACCGCCGAGTCGACCGCGGAGCAGGTGCGCCGCGCGCACGCGGAGATCCTGCGCGCGGACGCCCAGGACTTGGTGACCGCCCGCCGGGCGTTGGCTGAGCAGCGCCGCCAGGCCAGCCCGCACGCGCAGCTGGCGAACCTGTACCGCATCAAGAAGTGGTCCGGCCGCGCCCTGGCCGGCGTCGTGGCCGCCGCGATGGTGTGGTCAGCAGTCAACGTCCAGCACAACGTCGCACCCGGCGGCCCCACCGACCCGCTGTACTGGGCCAGCTACCTGCTCGAAGGACTCATCTCCACCGTGCTGGTGGTGTTCATGGTCTCCGGCAACGCGGTGGCCCGCTGGAAGATCACCGAAGGCGAGACCCTGATCCGGTGGACCGAGGCGGTACTGCTGGCGGCGACCATCACGTTGAACACCTACCCATACCTGCGCACCCACGCCTGGTTCGACGCCGCGGTGCACGCCGTCGCGCCGATCATGATCGGCGTGGCCCTGGTCGCCCAGGACGCGGTGTCCAAGCGACTCGGCGCCGCCATCGCGGTCGCCTCCACCGAGGTGCCCGCCGACGACGACATCACCGACCGCCTGGCCGAACTCAGCCGCGTCGCACAACCGACCACCAAGCCCGCTGCGGAGCAGTCCGGAGCAGAGCGCCCCGTCCAGCGGAGCACCGCTGTGGAGCACCCTCACGGAGCACCTGCTACGCCGCGCCCGATGGTTGCTGCTACGGAGCACGAACAGAGCACCCCGGTATCCGTGCGGAGCACCTTGCCTGCTGAGTGGAGCACCCTGGCCGCTATGGAGCACCCTGCGGCGCAACGGAGCACCGCCACGGAGCAGTCTGCGGAGCACCTTGCGGAGCACGAACTGAGCAGTCTGCGGAGCGCCACAGCGGGCGCGACGGAGACCGCGTCCCACCCGACCGAGCCGGACGACTCGCAGACCACGCCTGTGCCTGCTGACGGGCTGGTAGAGCCGGTGACAGGCCAGTCGGGCACCGAGGAGACCGCGCCGGTCCGCCAGCCTGCACAGCACCCTGCTACGCGGGTCACTGAGCAGCGGAGCACCGCTGCGGAGCACCCTGCTACGGAGCACTCAGCGACTGCTACGGAGCAGGGTGCGGAGCACGAACCGAGCAGTCCGGCCCGTCTCCGGAGCAGCCAGCGGAGCACCCCGGCATCCGCGCGTAGCACCCTGCGGAGCACTTCCGCTGCTGCGGAGCAGCTTGCGGAGCACCCCACGGAGCACCGCAAGGTTGCTACGGAGCACGCTCGCGCCGAACGGAGCACCCCGCGTACCCGCTCCGCTGCGGAGCACCACGCAGCAGACGCCCACGGAGCACCGCCCGCTGGGATCACGGCATCGGTGTGGACCCGGGCGCACCAGGTGCGCCGGTCGACCGGAGCGCGTTCCTCGGTCGAGCAGATCGCCCACGTGCTGGCCCGTCACGACGAGCACCCCGAGCACGGGGCGAGCCGGATCGCGCGGGATCTCAAGGTCGGCTTCACCTCGGTGCGCAACTGGCTGGAAGACGACGCGCAGCGCCACTCGGGCAACGGCGCCCAGGTGATCGAACTGCGGAAGTGAAGAACGTGACTCCCAGTTGAGTCACGCGTGGAAAGAGTCTTTCCACGCGATTCCCTGAATACAGAGACGAGACCCCGGCGGGGCGAAGCCGCCGGGGTCTCGTCGCGTCTGGACCTTACCGGTCGCTCCAGCCAGCACCGCGTAGGGACCGTTTGTCACCGCGCCGGCCACCGCTGCGGCGACGCTCCCCGGTTGGGCCGTTGCGGTCCAGCGCGGAGCACTACCGGGCCCTGTTCGGTCGCGTTTGATGCTGGTCCGGCTGATCGCGCTCCGGTACGCTCAGAGCGCGGGCCCCGGCGGAGCAAGCTAACACTTATGTTCCATAAGTGTGTGTCGCCTCGCGGGGCGAGGTCCACCCGGGTGCCGGGTGTCGCTGCGCTGAGCCAGGAGAGAGAGGCGGATTCCGAGGTGGTCACCCAGGTGCCGGAGCGGCCGGATTCGGCCGTCGGTGAGGCTGCAACGGTCCATGCGGGGGTGCCGTCGAAGCGGCGGATGCAGTCTGTGGCGCGGATGCGAAATCGGAAGCGGCAGGAGAACATCGGTGAGGGGGCGAAGCGGTTCCGGGTGACGGTGTCGGCGGCTGATGCCGCGGCGCTGGAGGAGGCCGCTGCGGAGGCGAACATGACGGTGCCGCGGTATCTGGCGGAGTCGGCGTTGAACCCGACCGGTGGCCGTGCGGCGGGCGAGACCGATGAGGCGGGGCTGTGGCTGCCGTGGCCGAAGCGCAAGACGTTGGCCGGAGTGCTGTTGTCGGCGGCGGGGGCGATGGATGAGGTCCGGGTGGAGCACCTGGCGAAGATCGGCGGCAATCTGAATCAGATCGCGCACGCCGCGCACGTGACCGGCACCTTGGCCGAGGACATCGACGACACCCTCGCCCAGTTGCGCACGGTGCTCGATGACTTGGCGGCGCGGGCGGCGCGGCTGGATGAGCTGGCGCGCGAAGTGACGCGACGGTGAGGGCGGGGTCGTGAATCCGAACATCAATCGCGGCGCCAAGCTCGGCGGGCTGATGGTGTATCTGCTCGGGCCAGGGAAGGCCAACGAGCACACCGATCGGCACGTGGTCGCTGGGTCGGCGTCGGTGATGCGCGCGGCATGGTTGGGCCGGTTCGACGGCCCGGAGTCCAACCGGGCTGCGCGCGATGTGGCGTTGGAGATCGCGCGGGAGATGGATCTGCCGCGCAAGCTGCACGGCACCCGTGCTCGGATGCGGGCCCGCGCTGCGAGTGCGAACACCGGTGCGGTGGAGGTGATCGAGCGCCCGGAGAAGGGTGAGAAGGGTGTGTTGCGGGATGCGCCGGTGTGGCACTGCTCGTTGGCGTTGCGTGCCGAAGAGGGCGATCTGTCGGACGAGACGTGGAAGGCGATCGCGGAAGACTTCATGAAGGAGATGGGGTTCGTCGACCCCACCCAGGCCGGGGTGCGGTGGGTGGCGGTGCGCCACGGCCGCGCGGGTGCGGACCGCTCCGGAGGGGACCATATCCACATCGCCGCGTCCCTCATCCGTGAGGACGGCAGCGTGGTGGACACGTTCATGCGTGACCCGGTCACGGGGCGGCCGATGGGTGATTACGCGCGCTCTCAGAAGGTGGTCAACCTTCTGGAGCACCGTTACGGGTTGGAGGTGCTGGCGTCTCGGGAGGACGGCGGCGCGCTGCGGGGGAACTCGCGGGCGGAGACCGAACGTCGTGACCGCTCTGGTGGGGATCTGACCGAGCGGGAGCGGTTGCGGCTGGAGGTGCGGGCGTTGGCGTCGGCGAGCGCGACCGAGGCGGAGTTCGTGCGTCGGGTGCGGGACGCGGGGATCTCGATCCGCCCCCGCTACAGCAAGGGCGGCGAGGATGTGACCGGGTACGCGGTGCGGTGGCGCAGCCCCGCCGACATCGCCGCCGACCGCAAGACCGAGGCCGCGCGGTTGGCGAGCGGCGGAAAGCCGTTGACGCTGGAAGAACTCACCCACACCGGGCCGTGGTGCAGTGGGGGTCTGTTGTCGAAGGATCTGGCGCTGCCTGCACTGCGGGATCAGTGGGACGACTCCCCGGAGGCGCGGGCGGAGGCGTTGAAGACGTGGAAGGCCGGCCGCCGCAGCGGTGGGCAGCGTGGGCGTGAAGCGCAAGCCCTCGACGATCCGCAACTGTGGGCGCGGGCGCACCAGGATCTGCAGAAGTGGAACGACTATCTCGCGAGCATCCCGCCGGAGAATCACGGCGAGTGGGCGCGTGCGGCCGGGCGAGCGGCGGGAGTGTTCGCGGCCTGGTCGCGGCGCGTGGAATCCAAACCTGGTGTGTTCGCGGCCGCGGCGACAGAGCTGACCCGCTCCGCACAGGTACCCGCCCATCTGCGGTGGCGCCCACCCGCAGCGGGACAGCGGCCGCCGGGGCTGGGGGCGGTAGCGGTGATCCTCATCCAGCTCGCCAAGTACGCCGATCGGAACGACCCGGCGTCGGAGACGGTACGGCTGGTCGAGCAGCTGATGCGTACCCTCGTCGCGATCGCTGATGCACACACCGCCCGCCAAGAGTTGTTGCGTGCCCAGCAACTACGGGACCGGGCGCTGGAACCCTTGCAGATACTGCACCAGCGCCAACACCAGCACGCGCAACACGAGGCTCGGACTTCGGGGATATCTCGGCAGGAACGCATCGACCAGCAGGCAGAGCAGATGCGCGCGGCCGGGGTCGATGAGGAATACATCCGTGCCTGGCGCACCACCGCTCGTGCTTTCGGCACCGAGCCAGGTTCAGCCGTTACCGGGTCGGCGTCGGAGACCCCGCGGCCCAGCACCGCGCCTGACATCAGCCAGACCCGCGACACAGGCCGAGGCCGCTGACCGCTGGGGCTGGTCTAGGGGGTGGATTACCCCCTAGACCAGCCCCTGGATTAGCGCAGGGTTTGGGTCCAGGGGGTAATCCAGGGCCTAGGCCAGGGGGTAATCCAGGGGCTAGTCCACCCCTGGTCAGCTCGGTGAGCTGCGGTGTTTCCGTCCCGGCCCGCACCTTCGTCCGCAGGCTCCCGATTTCCCGACCACCCTCGATCTGCGTACCTGGTTCAAGGGTGGTCGAGAAACCGGTTCGGGCCGGGACGGAAACACCGGAGATTGGCATCGGATTCGGGGAGGAATGGGGGAGGAATGGCGGCGGCCACGGTGCGGGTGCGGATGCTGCGGTTGGGCGTGCTGGTCGCTTTGGAAGGTGCTGCCGCGCGAGCTCCGCTCGCTTGCCACCGGAGTCGGCATCGCACCGTCGTCACCACTTAGATAATCGATCTCTATAACTTGCTCCCGGATCATCCCGTTTTGACCTACGGCGAAGCGGGGTTGTGTGGCAAGCCCTCCCGCGAGGGAGGGCGCGGCAGCCTGGGTGGGGGGCGAGCGACGTCTTACAGGCTGTACCCGGTGTCCTGAGAAGGGCTTTGGTCGAAGATCGGGGTGTCCCATCGCTCGCGCTGGCGTTGCTTGGCTTCGAGCTTGTACTGGCGTTGTTGTTCGGCGCGCTGCTGGGCGATTTCCTCGCGGGAAGGCAGGGGGTTGTCTTGGGCGTGGATCTCGTCGCGGGCGCGGTTTTCCCGTTCGAGCTGGTCGGGTGGAAGCGCGGCGCGGCGCTGTTGTTCGTCGACGGGGGCTTGAGCCCGTGCGCGTTGTTGTGCGCGGCGTGCGTCGTCGCGGGCGCGGTCTTGTTGGCCTGCGGCGATTTCGCGGTCGGCCTCGGCGAGGGCCTGGTCGCGTGCGGCGGTGTCGGCGGCTTCGGTGAGCAGGCGAGGCCAGAGGGATTCGTGCGCGCCGATGCGGGCGCGCAGTTCGCTGAGTTGGGCGCGGGAGGCGGCGCGGCGGTCGGTGGCCTGGGTGAGCGCTTCTTCAGTGTCGGCGGCAGCCTGTTCACGCTGGAGGCGGGTTTGGCGGCTGTGCCACCACCGCAGGGCTGCGACATCGTCGCGTGCTGCTCGCCAGGCGGCACGCGCGGCGGCTTCGTCGCGAGCGTGTTCGGTGTTCTGACGTTCGACGGCTTGGGCGGTGCGGATGTCGACGGCCTGGGCGTCGCGGCGGCGATGGTCCTCGAGCAGCTGCTCGCGACGTTCGAGAGCACGGGTGAGCCGGTCGGGCCCGATCCGCACGTCGGTGTACCGCAGCTGGTTGCGGCGCCTGGTGACCTCACGGGCGAGATCCGCGTCACGCAGTGCCCGCAGTTCCTGGCTGCGGAGTTCGCCGATGAGGTCGACGAATTCGCGGTCGTGGCCGTCGAGGTGCTCAGCCATGCGCCAGCGCAGCGCGGCCGCGGGCTGCTCGAGAGGCAGCGGTCGTTGTTCGTGGGCGGTGCGCAGGGCGGTGGGGACGTCGAGACCGGTTGCGGCGGCGCGGGTCAGCTCTGTGGCCAGCACCGGCCAGTACGGGTCTTCGGTCAGCCGTGGATCCAGCGTGGTCGCGGTCGCGTGCCAGCGCCGGGTGTCGGCGTCGCGGTCGCCCAGGACGCGGGCGATGTCGTGGTGGAACCCCGCTTGGGATTGATGCGCGAGGGTGCCGGGTAGTTGTTCGGGGCCGGTGAGGCGGCGGTCGTTGTCGGGGATGTCGCGGACGGCGCGCCAGATGGTGAGCGAGGACAGCAGTTCCGGGTTGGTGCCGATGAGGGGTTTGGCCCACATCGGCGCAGTAGTGGTGGTCCAGGCCCGTGCGGTGGTGTCGAGCTCGGCGACCAGGTCGGTGATCTGCTGGGCGCGCGTGCGCAGGTGCTCGCCGTATTCCGGGTCGGCCAGTAGGCCGGCGGGCACGGTGGGCAGCCACGGCAGCGGGTCGGCGGCCCCGTCGCGGCTGCTGGTCAGGTCGATGCGCCAGCTCAGGACGGCGGCGCGGTCGTCGGCGGTGTCGAGTTGGTGGCGCGTGACAGCTTCGGTGAGGACGGCGACGGGGTTCTTTCCGGCCACGGCGAGGGTCGAGAGCTGTCGGCGCAGTGTCGGGTAGCCGGGCTCGCCGGTGAGCCCTGGCGCGAGTTGTTCGGCGGCGGTGTCGATGCGGTCCAGGACGGCCGGGTCGGTGCGCTGTTGGGTGACCACATTGATGGCGTCGGTGTAGGCGCGTGCGGCGTGGGCGAGCCGGGTGCGGGGGTCTTCGGCTTGCCGTTGGGCGGTGGTGGCGGAGACCTGGGCGCCGTCGCGGCCCAGGATGCCGGTGAGCACGTCGAGGGCGGTCGGCGGGTGGATCGCGTCCAGGGTTTCGGGTGCGGTGTCCTCGCCGTCGTGGGCGGTCGCGACGTACAGGTGGTTTTCGTGGCGGCCGCGGGTGAGCGCGACGTAGGCCTGCTGACGGGACTCGCTACCGGTGAGCACGGTGTGCGCGGCGTCGACGGTCAAGCCCTGGGCGGCGTCGATGGTGGAGGCGTAACCCAGGGTGGTGTGGGCGGCGACGTAGTCCTCGGGCAGGGTGATCAGCCGCCCGGATCCGATGTGCGCGGCAGTGACCCGCCCGTCGGCGTGCACGGCCCGCACGGTCCAGCGGTAGCCGTTGCGGACATGGTCGGTAGCGGAGATCCGCATCCGGTAGGCGTTCTTGCGAGTGGTGATCACGTCACCGACGCTGGCGGCCAGCCCGTCACCGAGCACGACCTCCATCCTGGTGTCGGCGGCAGGGTCTGCGGCCAGCCGGGCGTCGCGGGCCCGGGTGTTCAACTCGGTGACCAGGTCGCGGGTGGGTGCCAGCAGCACCGCGTCGCGGCCGGCGGCGATGTCGGCGGCCCACGCCTGGAACGCTTCCTCGGCGACGGCGCCGATGGTGCCGACGTGGACACGGTCGTGGTCGACGTAGTGCGCGATCGCGGCCGGATCGCCCTCGCGCAGCGCGAGACTGGCGGCGCGCTCACCAGGGTCGGCGAACCGCATGACCTGGGTCAGGGTGAGGGCGCCGGTGGTGTGGGCGATGTCGCGGATCACGCCACCGGCGGCGACGGCCGCCAGCTGCTGGTCGTCGCCGATCGCGCGGACGCTGGCGCCACGTGCGAGCAGGAACCGCACCGCGGTATCGAGTTGGCGGGTGGAGGCTTTCGCGGCCTCGTCGATGATCACCAACGTGCGGTGATCGATGCGCCGCAGCCAGACAGGGCTATCCGGGTCGAAGATCGCGCCGGGGTCGTCGATGAGGGTGGTGAGCATGTCGATCGTCGCGGTCGGGGCGTTGATCTCCTCACCCAGCACCGCGGCCGCCGCAGCGGTCGGTGCCAGACCGAGCACGATGCCGCCCTCGCTGGTCCAGGCGCGGGTGAGCACCTGCATGGCGGTGGTCTTCCCTGTTCCGGCCGGGGCGATCGCGACCTGCAGGCGCGCACCGGAGGTAGCGAATCCCTCGACGAGCGCGCGCTGTCCGGGGTTGAGGGTGCGGCCGTGGTTGTTGGCGGCGAACTCCACCAGCGCCAGCTGCACCGCCGCGGCCGGGATGCTGCGACCGCCGTCGAGCTGGGCGGCGGCGATCAGCCGCTGTTCGGCGTCCACGATCGCGCGGGCGGTGTAGAGGGTGGAGTCGGCGGTGGTGTAGACGCTGGTGCCGTCACGGCGCCGCAGCACCCCGACCGCGGGCGCCGGATCCGGGACACCACGTGGGATCGAACACGGCTCGGCCAGCGCGACCGCGACGACCCGCTCAGCCACCTGCGCCCACTGCCGGGTGCTCACCCGGCCGCGCAGCTGGCGCTCGGCCTCGGCGCGAATGTGATTGAGCCGCCAGGTGGCCCGGTGACCGGCGACGGTATTGACCACGCGCCGCGCGGTCTGCTCGATCCACGCCTCATCGACATCCGGCAGCTGGAGACTGCCAGCCGCGAGGGTCTCGGTGAGCAGCTCCTCGACCGCGCGACGAGAGCCGAGCAGCCCGATCGCTTCCTGCTCCCAGGTGGTGCGCTGCTCGGCCAGGGCGCGGGGTTCGTGCTTGCGGGCCCGGGTGGAGAGCGTGGCGACTTGGGCGAGTTTCCACACCTCGGCAGGGATCGGAGCCCGCCCGTGCTTGGCCTGGAATTGGCTGGTCAAGGTCGCGAGTTCGGCGCGGATCTTCGTCGAGCGCTGCGACCACAGCTCTATGAGTTCGGCGGCGACACCGGCGATCTCGCGGACCGGGCGCTTGCTGGCGTCGCGGGCGGGACGGTCTGTGAACCGGACGCCGATCGCGTCGCCCAGGTGCTGCTCGAGGCGGGCGTTGTAGATCTCACTGGCGGTGACCGCATGCAGGTAGACCATGCGGCCATCCAGTGCCCGCCAGCGCCCATCCAACGTCCTGACCTTGTTGGACACCACGACGTGGGTGTGCAGGTTCGGGTCACCCGCGCGGGAATCACGATGCAGGAACGCGGTCGCGATCATGCCCTCGGTGTCGACCTGGCGGACCCCGTCGGTGCCCAACCGGGTGTAGCAGCCGTGCTTTTCGAGGTAGGCCAACGCGTCCGCGATCGCGGCGGCGTGAGCGGCCTCGATCTTCTCCGCGATCTCCCGCGGCGCCAACGCCCACACCGCCGACACCGACTTCGCCGCCGAAAACGTCAGGTCGAAACCGGCGACGGCCCGGCGCTCCGGACGAGAATGCCGCGAGATCCAGTCGGTCAGCTCCTGGCCGTCCCGCGGTTCCCGGCCGTGCTCCTGGGTGAACATCTCCCGGCCCACCCGGGTGCGGATCTCCTCGCGCACTTCTTTCGGCACGGGCGCGTCCTCAGGCTGGCCCGCCGCGAGATTCCATGCCTCCAGTTGCTGAGCGACGACGTGGCGGAAACTTCCCTCGGGCACCTTGAATCGGTAGAACGGACGCCCCAGCCGGGCGGCTGCGCGGGCAGCCTTCGCGGTGTCGCCGGCCGCGATGCGGGCGGCGATGATCGCCTCCGCGTTCGGGTGCAGCCCTTCCCGGTACAGGGCAGTCATCTGCTTCTCGTCGACTGTGTCTCCGGCGGTGATGTCGTCGAACGCCACCAGGCCCGAACCCAGCCAGATCCCCGGTGCTTCACCGCGATCGGAGTAGTAGTCCGACAGGCTGGCGCGGCCCCGTTCGTGGCCGTCGTGCACCGCAACGCATCGCGTGTAGTAGTCGACACCAGCGTCCGCGCTGAGCCTGTGCGGAGACATCACATATCCGACGGTACGGACGAATCGGACGTTGCAGGTCAGACCACACACAGCCGGTGTGCCCATGAATGCAAAAGGTGTGAACATCTGTTCGAAGGGATGTAGGTAGAGCGTAGCGCAGAGGGGTGTGTCCTGTTCGGATGTAGGTTGCGGTGTTCGGGGTTAGCTTGCGGGGAGCGTTGCGGAGTTCGGGTGTAGTTTGCGGGTTTCGGGGGCGTAAGGGTGGCCGCACGGGCAGACTGCGAGCCTGTGCGGAGTGTGAGTCCCGCCCGCGGAGGCGCAGCGCGTCCGTCGGAGGGCGGGGAGTTCGAGATCGGCTACGTCGAGGTCGATTCCGGTGAGCAGCGTGCGGCGCTGGCGGCGGTGTGGGGTGTGCCGTTCGAAGCGTGTCTGCCGGTGCGCGGGTTTCCCTCGTACAAGGGGCAACGCAATCTGGTGGGTCGGTGGTGGACCTCGACCACGGGCTGTCATGTCGGGTACGAGTCGTGGCTGGAACGCGATCGGCTGATGCTGTTGGACTTCGACCCGGAGGTGGTCGGTGTCGCGGCGCAACCCTTCTGGTTGTTCTGGGAGACGGCGGAGGGCAAGCGGCGCTCGCACGCGCCGGATTACTTCGCTCGGTTGGCCGACGGCTCCGGGCTGGTGCTCGATTGCCGCCCGCTGGATCGGATCCAACCGCGAGACGCGGACGCGTTCGCGGCGACGCGGAGGGCGTGTGCTGAGGTGGGGTGGGGGTATGAGGTGGCGGGCGCACCGGATCCGGTGAGGATGGCGAACGTTCGCTGGTTGTCGGGATATCGACACCCGCGTCACTATCGCCCGGAGGTGGCTGAGGCGGTCGAGGCGGCGTCCGGCGGCGGCGCGGAATTGTCGGCGGTCGCGGAGTCGGCCGGGGATCCGATCGCGGTGCTGCCGGTGCTGTTTCATCTGCTGTGGTGCGGGCGGCTGGTCGCCGATCTGTCGATACCGTTGTCGCCGGTCTCCGAAGTCGTCGTGGCGGGTCCGGTCGGATGCTCGGCGGCGCGGTGAGCGGATCTGGTCGTGCTGTGGTGCGGGTGGGGGACCGGGTGGTGTTCGACGGTGACGAGCACGTGGTGGTCGGCCTGTCGGGCACGTCGGTGCGGCTGCGCTCGGATGCGGGCAGCGAGCAAGTGCTGCTCGCCAGCTATCTGATGGGCGCGTCGGACTTCCAGGTGATCGGCGGCGAGCCGGTGGCGGCGGTGGAGCCGCACGGTCTGCTCGACGCGTTGCCCGCGGAGGCGCTCGCCGCCGCGCAGTGGTGGCGAGAGCATCTGATGGAGGTCGAGACCGGACTGCGGCCCGACGCCCAGGCGCCGCGGGATGGTTACGACCCGGCGGTGACATCGCTGGCGCAGCGGCAGCGGGCGAAGGCTGCGGAGTTGGGCGTCGGCTACCGCACGATCGAGGGCAAACGAGCCCGGTTCGCCGCGCAGGGGTTGTGGGGGCTGGTCGATCAGCGGGTGACCCGGACTTTCGACATCGCCGGTCGCGCGGATCCTCGGTTGGTGGAGGTGATCCGGGAGGTTCTGGATGCCGAGACCGGGCAGTCGACGGGGACGCGGTCGCGGTTGATGCGCCGGGTGGGCAAGCGAGTGGAGGAACTCCACGGTCCGGGCGTGGTGGCGTTGCCGGGCAAGACCGCGTTCTATGCGCTCATCGATCGGTTGTCGGTCGGGCGGCACAGTTTCGGTTCGGCGGTCACCCGCCGCCAGCTCGCCAACCGGCCGCAGGCAATGTTCACCCCGACCTTCGCGATGCGCCCTGGCGAGCAGGTCCAGATCGACTCGACACCGATCGATGTGATGGTGCTGGCCGAGGACGGTGTCCCGGTCCGCGCCGATCTGACGATCGCGGTCGACGTCGCGACCCGCAGCATCTGCGCGGCGGTGCTGCGCCCGGTCGGGACGAAAGCGGTCGACGCCTCGCTGCTGCTGGCGAGGATGACCGTCCCCGAGCCGATGCGGCCGGGCTGGGCGTCGGCCTTGCGGATGTCGGCGTCGGTGCTGCCGCACGACCGGCTGCTGGCGGTCGACGCACGGATGCGGGAGGCGGCGGCGCGGCCGGTGATCGTCCCGGATCAGGTGGTGATCGATCACGGCCGGGTGTTCGTCTCGGAGGTCTTCGACCGGGCCTGTGATCGGCTGGGGATCTCGGTCCAGCCCGCCCGCAAGGACACCCCGACCGACAAGGCCGTGGTCGAGGCGACGTTCTCGGCGATCAAAACCTTGTTCGCCCAACACGTCGCGGGGTTCAAGGGAGCGAACCCGACCCTGCGCGGGCGGGGAGTCGAAGCGGCCTGGACCATCGGAGAGTTGCAGGACCTGTTCGACGAGTGGGTGATCGTCGGCTGGCAGCACCGCGGCCATGACGCGTTGCGCGATCCCGGCGCGCCGCGGCGGAAGCTGACGCCGAACGAGAAGTACGCGGCGCTGGTCGCGGCGGCGGGCTATCTGCCGCTGACGTTGTCGGGGCAGGACTATCTGGAGCTGCTGCCGGTGAAGTGGCGCCAGATCAACGACTACGGCATCCGCGTCGACAACAGGATCTACGACTGCCCCGAACTCGGCCACTACCGGCGTCAACCGTCCGGGCTCACGAGCAAGCGAGGGTTGTGGGAGATCCACTACGACCCTTACGACCTGTCGCGGGTGTTCGTCCGCAACCACCTCGACGGCGGCTGGATCACCGCGCCCTGGACGCATCTGCCGATGGTCGCCGCACCGTTCGCGGACTTCACCTGGCGCCACGCCCGCCGGTTGGTCGCCGAATCCGGGCGCGAGGTCACCGAAACCGAAATCGCCCTCGCCCTGGACGCATTGCTGACCCGCGCCGAACACGGCCCCGACACCGCCAGCCGCAGAATCGCCGCCCGCACCCGGGCCGCGACCACGGATCGAGCCTCACGGCCGATCCCCGACACCGCCGAACCACCGGGCACGGACCCGGTCCGGCGATCCGAAACCGTCGCCGATGTCGTCGCGTTCGGGGTCTTCGACGCCGACGCCGAAGCAGAAAGATGGATATGAGCAGCCGGAACGGCCAGGACATCGACGCTCTGCCCGCCGATGAACCGTTGACGACCAAGGAAGGCTGGCGACGATTCGTCGAGTTCGACCCCGAACCCCCGACACCCTCGGAGCCGGCTGCGGCCACGCCCCTCTCGCCGCGGCACAAGGCCGCGATCGCCGAACTGCGCCGTGACTACCACGGGCAACTGCCGCTGGTGAACACCCCGACCATCCGGCAAGTGCTGCGCACCGGCCGGATGCTGATCCAGCTCAACCGCGGTCAGGTCTCCGCGCGGCGCGGGTTGATCCTGTCGGGAGCCTCGGGCACCGGCAAGACCACCGCCCTGACCCAGCTCGGCCGGACCCACGAACGCGCGACCCGCAAACGCCATCTCGGCCCGGCCGGGCACAACCGGATCCCGGTCGTCTATGTCACCGTCCCACCGGCGGCGACCGCTCGGATGCTGGCGGTCGAGTTCGCGCGGTTCTTCGGGCTGGAGTTCGGCAGCCGCGCGAACATGCCCGACATCGTCAACGCCGTCTGCGCCACCGCCGCCCGCACCAACGTCGAGCTGGTGCTGGTCGATGAGATCCACAACCTGAACCTGGCCACCCGATCGGGAGCCGAGGTCTCCGACCAGCTCAAGTACTTCGCCGAACGCCTGCCCGCGACCTTCGCCTACGCCGGGATCGAGGTCGAAGCCCAAGGCTTGTTCGCCGGGGTCCGCGGACGCCAGATCGCCGGACGGTTCACCCTCATCGCCTCGACCGCCTTCGCCTACGGCACCAGCGACCAACGCGACACCTGGCGCGCCCTGGTCGCCTCCCTCGAGAACATGCTGGAGTTGGACCGGCACAAACCCGGCACCCTGGTCGGGCTGGCCGAATACCTCTACCAACGCACCGGCGGCATGATCGGCACCCTGTCCCAACTGATCCGCGGCGCGGCCATCCTCGCCATCGACGACGGCAGCGAGAAGATCACCCGGGACCTGCTCGACGAGATCCCCGTCGACTACGCCGCCACCCGCAGCGAACCACCCCGACGCCGCCCGAAGTCCGGTCGCGGCGAGGCGAGCGCCTGATGGGCTCACGGCTGCCGATCCGAATCCGGCCCGCCACCAACGAGATCGCCGTCTCCTACCTCACCCGGCTCGCGACCCTGCACCAGATGCCGTTGCCCGAACTCTGGACCCAGGTCAGCCGAGCCCGCGACGGCACCAGCACCCGGCGACTCGACCCCGACCGCTACGCCGCCGTCGTCGACCAACCACGCCACCGCCTGGCCCGCGCGATCATCGAACTCCACGACCCCGAACCCGACTGGCTCGCCCTGCGCCACGAACCCCAGCACGGCTGCCACCGCTGCGCCGCCACCCACCCCGGCCCGCCCCTGCAACTGCTGGGCCACCACCACATGCTCTGCCTACGCCACCGCATCTGGATCGGCCCACCCGACCTGACCGGGTTCCAGCAGCCCGACCTCGGTCGGCTGCCGGAAGTCGTTGCCGCCCAACGATCCCACCTGCGACTGCTGCGTCGCCTCGGACCGGCCGCGACCTTCGACGCGGTCCTCACCGGATTCCTCATCTGCGCCCACCGCTGGAGCGAACGAGAACCACCACCCCGCGGCGACGCACGACACCACTGGGACAAGCGGGCACAGCAGCTCATCCCGGCAGGCAGCGAACTGGGCACCTTCACCCCGTCGAAGTTGTTCGCCGCGACCTACCCCGAAGCGGTCGACCTCGCCGAAATCCTCGGCACACTGCGCTGGCGGCGCCTGGCAGCAGGCGACCCGGACATGCAACAACGCTTCACCACCGAGATCGGGCGGCGACTCGGGCGACCCGACTACCAGCCGAAGATCGCCCGCGACGCGATCGCGCACTGGATCGACCAGGACTGCTGGCGGCCACCGAGCCGCCCCATCCACGACTACCGCAGCCAACGCACCTACGGCGGACCCAGCTACCGGAAACCCCAGGCCCGCAACGAGGACGCCCAACTCACCAGCGCCGCCTGGTTCGCCCAACACCGCTGCGGCGGCGACGCCATGCTCCACCACCGCAGCCTCGCCCCCGTCATCACCCGCCAATGGGCCGAACCCAACACCCTGTTCGAGACCGCGATCAGAGCCACCGCCACCGTCAGCCTCACCCGTCAAGAACACACCGCCCGCGAAACCCAGCCCATAACAGCACGTCTCGCCTACCACCGCCCCCAACCCGCACCGCAGGACTACCTCACCGACGCCACCGAACCAGCACCCTGGCCACCCCCGCAACCACGACAAGACCCTCCACCACGACCCTGGTCAGCCAGCGAACGCCCCTACTTCACACCCCGCCCGCGACAGCTACGAAAATTCCGAAACCGATAGCCAGTCAGGCTCTTCAGACCACACGGTCGGAATAGACGGCGATGCAGGCGAATTGATCCCGCCGTTCTCTGAGTCCGGGTGCCCTCCAGTTGCCTCGAGGTGAAAATACAACCATGGAACTACTCCTCGGCATACTGGGCATCGTCGGCACGCTCCTCGGGACCGGCATCGGCGCATTCGCGACATGGGAGGTCCAGAAACAATCCAATCGGGCCGCTGAGCAGCGCGAAATCCGAGCATACGCAGCCACCCTGCGGGCGGAGAAGAGGGCTGCGGTCGAAGAGTTCTTCGACATCTATCAGAAGATCGAGGCGGCTGTCGACAGCGGCGATCCTGCCCGGCCAGCCGAACTGACCCACCGAATGTGGTTCCTGCACAACAAGCTTGCGCTTATAGGCTCCGACGAACTCCAGGAACCGCTGGCTGAGATAGCCGGACAATTGCACCACGTCTACTGGAACGGTGGTTCCAACGGACAACCTGCATGGCAGCACCTCCAGAACTCATGGCCGAAGTTCCGCCACGCGGCGCGCAAGGAGGTCGAGGCAGCCAGCTAGGCGGTTCTTCCCCCTGGGCGCACTGCTGATCCGCACGGCGCTGAGATGCCATACCGATCGCATAATCCGCAACCTAGAGTCGAACAACCGGCTAGGAAGCGGTGAGAGCCACCCTGCGGCCCGCAGGTCAGGAAGGTGGCGACCCGCAAGGTTTCCCCGAACCGGACAGGGTGGAAGTGCGCTGTTCGGAGTGGGTTTGGGTACGGAATCCGGATGTGGGTTGTGGGGATGTGGAGTTTGGATGGAGGCACCGGTTGTGTGAGTTACCGGCAGCTCTGGATCCTCACCGCGACGCTCACACCACACCGAGACGGTGTCCGCCACTGGCGGGCGCTGCGCGACGTGTCCGGTTCCGGCCCCGGACTCTTCTCGGCAGACGTCGGTGCCGCGGGTGATGATGGGCTGCATGGACCGCTTCGACCAGTTCCGCTACGACCTGGGCTATCCCTGCAACAACCCGCGGTGCTACGCGGCGGTCCACGCGACCCCGATGTGCCCGTACCGGCGACCCGAGCCGCCCCTCCCGCCGACGCCGAGCGAGATCCGCAACGCTCCGCAGCTGCCGTACGTCAAACCTCTGGACATGCGGTGGATCTGGCTGGTGCCGCCAGCCGTGGTCATCTTCGCGCTGATCGTGCTCCTGTAGCCGCCAGCTCAAACCACGGCGCCGCTCGAATGGCCCGCACCGCGGCGGCGGACCGCTTCGTCGTGATGCAGTAGGAATCCCGAGCCATATAGCGGCCTCGCCTACTGGGCGTGCTTCGGCCCCTTGCCGTCCCGTATCCGGGCGATGTACTCGCGGCTGAACTGACTTTCACGGGCGATCGCGTTCGGCCCCACGCCGTCATCGAGGGCGGCGCGGATCGCGGCGAACAGCTTGGCGCGAGCCTCGTCAAAGGCCGCACGGGCGGCGCGGATCGCGGCCCCATGATCAGTCCCTTCGGTCATGGGGCCAGCATGCCACAACTTTGTTAGCCAACATAGTTGACATCCAACAGGCTATCCCTCACTGTGAATTTAGTTGGCCTACTTTATTCACATAAGGGGATTGGTATGTCGTTGCAGTCGACGGTGTATTTCGCGGGCTGGGGTGGGGATTCGCTGGGCTGGGAGCAGGTTCCCGGGATCGAGCTGCGCCTGGCCGCCAACCACAACCCGGTCGCGGTGGCGGTGCACGAGCTGAACTTCCCCGGCGCGGAGCATCTTCCGCCGGGGGATGTGAAGGACATCGTGCTGGAGGATCTGCCCTCGACGGAGTTGTTCTGGGCGAGCCCGGCGTGCCCGGCCTGGACCGACGCCGCGGGCGTCAAACGCTATTTCGACCAGTCCAACCAATACAGCATGTTCGACGAGGAACTCGGCGTGGTGGAGGACCCGGCGGCGGCGCGGTCGCGGGCGCTGGTGGAGCAGATCCCACGCTATCTGCGGGCGATGGCCGCCCGCGGCAAACCGGTGTTGGCCGGGGCGATGGAGAACGTCATCCAGTGCCGCCGCTGGGACGACTGGCGCCGCTGGGTCGGGGAGATCGAGGAGATCGGCTACGAAACGCGCCTCATCGCGCTGAACTCCGCGCACGTGCTGCCACGGCGGTGCCTGCCGGTCCCGCAGTCGCGCGACCGGCTGTATCTCGCCTACTGGTGGAAAGCCCTCGGTCGCCAGCCGGATTGGGACAAGTGGCTGCGGCCGAAAGCCTGGTGCTCCAGCTGTGATCGCGTGGTGGACGCATTGCAGGTGTGGAAACGCCCCGGCGTCGACATGGGCCGCTACGGCATACGGTCCGGCCAGTACGTCTACCGGTGCCCGTCGAAAGCGTGCGGGTTCGCGCTCGTGGAGCCGATCACGACACCGGCGGCGGTCGCGATCGACTGGACACTGCCGCCCGGGGCGAAGATCGCCGACCGCGACGAACCCCTCGCGGACAACACCCTGGAGCGGATCCGGATCGGGCTGGAGAAGTTCGCGGGCGCACCGATGCTCACCCCGGCCGGCGGGACCTGGCGCACCGAGGCGACCAGCCTGAATGCGCCGATGCCCGCGCGCACCACCCGCGAAACCGACGCGGTGGTGGTGCCGCCGCTGGTGGTGCAGACCAGCGGCCGCGCCGCCCTGACCGCCAACACCGCGGGGCAGCCGTTGCCGACGCAGACCTGCCGCCGCGAGCTGGCGGTGGCGATCCCGCCGTTCATCGCCGAGCTGCGCGGCGGCGGGTCGAAGAAGTCCGCGCGGGCGGTCACCGAACCGCTTGCGACCTTCGCCGCGTCCGGGTTTCACCACGGCCTGGTGCAGCCGCCGGACGACGTGCGGCATCTGCTGGTGCCTTACTACCGCACCGGCCGCGCGCACCCGGTCGGCGAGCCGATGGGCACCCTGACCACCCGCGACCGGTTCGGGCTGCTGGGCGCCGACCGCGAACAGCTGCTCGAACAGTGCACGTTCCGGATGCTCGAACCGGTCGAGATCCGGGCCGGGATGGCGTTCCCGGCCACTTTCAAGGCGTTGGGCGACAAGCGCACCCAGGCCCGCGGCTACGGCAACGCCGTCACCCCCGCCGCATCCGAAGTCATCGGCTGCGCCCTGGTCGAAGCGATCACCGGCGAGGACATCGAAAGGTCGGTGGCGTGAGCGGGCCGCACTCGGCGAGGGCGGGGTCGAACATCTGGCTGACCCCGCCCGGTCTGATCGCTGCGCTCGGTGTCTTCGACCTGGATCCGTGTGCGGCCGACCCGCGGCCGTGGGACACCGCCCGCACACACATCGCCCCGCCTGAAGACGGCCTGGCCGCCGACTGGGCAGGCCGGGTCTGGCTGAATCCGCCGTACTCCAACCTCGGGCGCTGGCTGGACAAACTCGCCGAGCACGGCCACGGCACCGCGATCACGTTCGCCCGCACCGAGACCCGCTGGTTCATCCGGCACGTGTGGGAGCGGGCAACAGCGGTGCTGTTCCTCTACGGGCGGCTGCATTTCCACCTCCCCGACGGCTCCCGCGCCATCGGCAACGCCGGGGCACCGTCGTGCCTGGTCGCCTACGGCCAGCACGACGCCGAACTCCTGCAGACCGCCGGTCTGCACGGCAAATACGTGCCCCTGAGCGGGTGCGAGCGAATCGAAAGGACGATCACCGCATGACCGGGATCGAATGGACCGACACCACCTGGAACCCCGTCACCGGCTGCGACCGCATCAGTGCTGGCTGCGACCACTGCTACGCCCTCACCATGGCACGCAGGCTGAAGTCGATGGGCTCGGCGAAGTACCAGCACGACGGCGACCCCCGCACTTCCGGGCCCGGATTCGCCGTCACCGAACACCCCGACGCCCTGCAGATCCCCTACCGGTGGCGCGACCCGCGGATGGTGTTCGTGAACTCCATGTCGGATCTGTTCCATGCCCGAGTCAGCGAGGACTTCGTCCGTGCGGTGCTCGACGTCATCGCCGCCACCCCGCAGCACACCTATCAGGTGCTGACCAAACGCCCGTCGCGGGCGCGGCGGCTGGCCGAACGCGGTCTGGTGTTCCCGCCGAACCTGTGGCTGGGCACCAGCGTCGAGAACGGCGCGGTCACCCACCGCATCACCGACCTGCTCGCCACACCCGCCGCGGTGCGGTTCCTGTCGCTGGAGCCGCTACTCGGGCCGATCGACCTCGACCGGTTCCTGTTCACCCGCACCTGCCCCGGCGGCTGCGGTTGCCGCTGGCCTGACGACGCGGACCGGTTCGAATGCGCCTGCGGCGGCGAATGCGCCGACTGGCGACCCACGCCGGAGATCGACTGGGTCATCGTCGGCGGCGAGTCCGGACCGAAGGCGCGGCCGATGCACGCGGACTGGGTACGCGACCTGCGTGACCAGTGCGTGGCGGCCGGGACGGCGTTCTTCTTCAAGCAGTGGGGCGGGCGCACCCCGAAGTCGGCCGGCCGTGAACTCGACGGCCGGATCTGGAACGAATTCCCTACGAGCAGGAGCAGCTCATGCCGAGGCTGATGTCGGTGTCGCTGACCGAAGACGCAGTACGCGAGCGCCGCAAGACCGTCACCCGCCGCATGGGCTGGCTGCACCTCACCCCCGGTACCCGGCTGACCCTGTGCCGCAAGGTCATGGGCCGCAAGCCCGGCGAGCCGCTGGTCCGCATCGTCGACGTCGAAGTCCTCGACGTCCGCCGCGAGCGCCTGGCCCTCATCTCCCCCGAGGATGTCGAGGCCGAAGGGTTTCCGGACATGACTCCGGAGGCGTTTGTGGAGTTCTTCTGCCGCAGCCACAGCGGCTGCACCCCGGACACGGTCGTCACCCGGATCCACTGGCGCTACCTCGACTGACCAGGCACGACAACGGCCCCGGAATCCGTCTCCCAGGCGGGCTCCGGGGCCGTTGCGCTGCTTCGGTGAGCGCTGTGAGCGAAATCTGTTGGTGTCAGCGGTATCTGGCATATTCGATACATGACGACGGGGGCACAGGATCGGCGCGGCAGTTTGTGGACCGGGGACGACTACCAGGCTCTGTTCGCCGCGTTGGCGACCTCCGCCCCCGATAGCGAGATCGCGGCACAACTGGGCCGGTCACTCGACGGGTTGCGCGGTCGGGCGAAGTTCCTGCTGCTGGACGGCTACACGCCCGCGCTGGCGCTGCGCAAGCTGCGGCAGATGGCCTCGGAGCCGGGTTTCGACGGGGAGAGTCTCGCTCGTGACGCGCACACGTTCCGGAATCTGCCGTACTGGGATGCGAGCACCGACGAACGGCTGATCCTGGCGTGGGCGCGGAATCCGGCGCCGACCATGGCCGCCCTGGTCGAGGAATTCGGTGTGGGCGAGCAGGACATCGCGCGCCGCTGTATGGCGCTCAAGTTGGCGGAGAACCGGGTCGAGGTCGTCGATCACCTCGGCGCCGAACCCGGCGGTGAGCTGGAGTACCACGCCCGGCTGGGACGCGACAAGGCCAACACCGCGGTCGGTGTCCTGGTCATCACCTCCGCGACCGGTGCGGTGCTGCACCTGTCGCTGCACACCGACATCGACGCCGCTGCGCAGGCCTGCGGTGAGGTCGACGAGACCACACTGGAGGATCTGCCCGCGGTGTGGACGATCGCGACCCGGGTCCTCGGCGAAGGCTCCACCCGTGCCACCAAGACCGGGTCCTGGGCCGAACGGCCGGCCACCGAACAGCACCCCGACGCAGCCAGCGACCCAGCCCCGGCCCAGGCGGTTGCCCGGTGGCGGCGGCTGCTGAAGCCACGGAGCCGCTGAAACGACTTCTGGATCTCGGCGCGTTGTCGGCCGGTCATGTCAGGCTTGCGAACGTTTCTGCCCGGCCGGAGGAGGAAGAACGTGGCCGAGACCGGCGATCAGCCCACCGTGCGACTTGTCGCGCACTGCCGCCGTTGTCACGGCTGGCTGCTGTCACCGCAATCGGTTGCTCAGGGCATCGGGCCGACCTGTGCGGTCCGGGAGCAGGCCGAACAGCGCGCCGCAGCGGCACGGCAGCTCCACGAACTGACCCTGTTCGACATCTCCGCCGCGGAGCAGTTGACGATCCCGTACTTGCTCTCGGATGGCTAGACGGGCGTGACGACGGCGCCCGCCTGCGGCTCAGGGTCGTCACCTGATCGAATGGTCTCGCCGTACGTGTGATCACACTGAATGCCCCGTGCGCCAAGGTGTTTCGTCTTGATACCGGCCCGAAACGTCGGCGCGGTTGCTTACCCTGAGTAGGGCAAGGCAGCGTAGATCTGCGAGCTAAGGGGATGTCGGGGATGGTCTGTCGGGGAAAGTCGTTCAGCCGGATACTCGCTGTTGCAGCCACTGCCAGCATTCTGGCTTTGACGGTGGCATGCACGGACTCGCCGAAAGAGCAGGGCGACCGCGAACGTAGGGCAGCCAGCGTTCCGGTGTTCAAGCTCCACATGACGAAGGATCTGTGGACCCGAACCAACAGTGATCAGAGGAGTCCGAAGCCTCGAGAGATCGACAAGCCAAAAAACCTGACCGAAGAGCCGAACGGGATGGCGACCATCGAACTGACCGGCCCGCAAATGGTCGACTACTTGCAGATTCTGGACTACAACGCCCATCGCAGCGCGGGCGGCCGTGACGATCCTTTGGCCACAGCCGTCTACGACACACTGGCGCCAGTCATCGACCAGATTCAGACCCCTCCGGCACCGGGGGCTCCGGTCCCGGAAATCACTATCAACGCGGCTGTCGCACCCGCTACGCCCGACGCCAGTGCGCCCGCCACCTCCACCGCTCCGAAATAGGAGCCCGCAAGCACCCCGGCACTGCTCGCTGTCCGTGCAGTGCCGGGGGTGTCCGGAAGGTTGCGTGATTGGCGTTCTTGGTCGGGCAGTCCTTAGGCCTGGGTGCGGAAGATATCCAGAACGGCCTTGGGGATCTGGGTACCAACACAAGCTGCCATGATGCACGCGCCAATGCCCGGATGCTCGGTACTGGTGATCAGAACCGCCGAGGCGCACCCTCCTCCAATGGTGATGAGGCGGTCGATCAATCCCATGACGGAATTGTTCGTGCGCAGGGGTTCCGTTACGTTGGGCATAGAGCCCTTACCTCCTGAGATAGCTGAGACATGGTTATTCAGCTCGGAATCGGGCTCTGCGAGCCGCCCCGGTCCTTGCCTGGATTCCCCGGGGCGGCTTCACGTTTCGAGCTCTCCGCCGAACCGGATCAGACGCTACATCCGCCGCTGATGTGCACCTAGCCGCCACGATGAGAAATGCGCATGCTCAACAATTTTGGCGGCGAATCAGTGTGAGATACGTCCCCGCGAAACTCGGAAAGATAACGGCAGCGAAACCGCTGCGAGCAACCCAATAGCTACCGCGATCGTTGGAGCGCCGAACTCGCCCTCACCGGCAGGTTCGACCTATGTGTCCAGCTCGCGCGGCTCCGATACGTGGGCGATGGCATGAAATGGACCGGGGTGCCGCTCGTCACGCTACGAGGACACGCCCGACGTGCGATTTGGCTACTTTGGGTCGCCGTGCCGCAATCGTTGATACAAAACACGCAACAATGTGATCTGAGTCTCAAATCTGTATTTATGGATCATTGCCCGGTCATCACATGGGTGATTTCCACGGGATTGCGGAGCTTGTTCTGCAGCAATGACGTCTACGCTTCGCGTTGGTAGCTATCCGGTGATGTCGGATAGCGAGGGGTGTAAGGGCTGCGCGCTACGATTCGCACATGGGTTCGATGAACGAGCCCGAATCGCGCGGCGTGAACGCTGAGCTGGGGGAGCTGGAGTTCCCGAGCGCGACCGGGTACCACTACCGGCCGGGCACCTACCCGCCGCGGCCGGTCTGGGTGCGTCTGGACGCAATCCTGCTCCGCGATCCCGAGATGCCTCGGCACGCCAACGGCGCCGGAGTAGAGATGCACGGTGAAGTCGCCGGCACTCTCACACACTGGATCCCGACAGTGGATGGCGATTGGATCGGCCGGGTCAGCTATACCGTCTGTTACGCCGATGGCCGGGCACCGTTGCAGATGCGCGACCAGTTGGTACCCGCCTACGCGCTGCGCCCTCGCGACATCGGCGTGCCGGTCGAGCGGTTCTCTTAGAGCAGTCCGCGGATCTTGGCTTCGGTCTGGAGTTGCTCGATGCGGTCACGGGCTTCTGCGGTCGCGGTGCGTTCGCGCTTGTTCGTGAAGGCCTGGGCGCGTTCTTCCCAGAACTTGATTCCGTCGAGCAGTTCGTCGTCGGTCTGGTCCGCAGGACTTCCAAAGTTGATTGGCATGGGGGCCATTGTGGTTGTCGGCCCTACCCACTCCACCCGAAGTCGCACCGCCTACGTCCAGTCTGGCGGTGTTCGTGATTGTCGGAGGCCGCGCGTAGCGTCATGCGTTGCTTCACATCGCCTGCGCAGTTCACATCTATCGAAAGGTCCCGAAGATGGGATTTCCGATCTCGATCCCCGCGCCGACAACGATCCTGACCCGCAAGGCGCCCATCGAAGAGCTCGCTAGCTACGACAAGCGCGACGAGACGCTGATCATCGAGATCGACGTCATAGATCGAGCTGGTGCTTCCTGCGTTCGGAGCGCGCTGGTGAAGACCATTACGAGCAAATTCGACCGGGCGGCGAATCCGCAGCGCACGATCGAGGTCGTCTTCGCGCACCCGGGTCTTGCGCCACGTACCTACCCTCTCGGTGAGCAGGTGACTGTCCACTACCTCACCTACGAGCACCTGGAGCAGCTGTAAACACCGCGTCAGGCTGCGTGTCGGTCGCACGAATATGGCGTTTCCGTCATGCCTGCGGCCGACCGCGGATCACCTTCTTCCCGCCGGTAACCTCTGCGTCCCAGGCTTCCCGGCGGTCAGGCGCTTTCCTCAAGCACGGGCTGGGCTTGGGTGGTGAGTTCGGGCAGGTACTTGTAGATCGTCGACCGGGAGACTCCCAGCAGCCGGGCCACTGAGGAGACGGTTTCCTCCGGTCGGGTGAGGATGGCGCGGGCCTGGCGGATCTGCTCGGCGGTCATGGCCGGTGGCCGGCCGAGACGCTGCCCGCGGGCCCGCGCAGCGTCCAGGCCCTCATGGGTGCCCTGGACGATCAACTCGCGGATGAACTCCGCCAGGGCAGCGAACACGTGGAACACCAGGCGCCCGCCGGGGGTGGTGGTGTCGAGGGCTTCGTGCAGCGACCGGAATCCGATGCCGCGTTTACGGAGTCCGGCGACGATCGAGATCAGGTCTTGCAGGGATCGGCCGAGCCGGTCCAGCGACGGCACCACGAGCGTGTCGCCGGGGCGCATGTACTCCAGGCACTTCCACAGCTGCTCGCGTTCGGCGTCCTTGCCGCTCTTCTTGTCGGCGTAGATCTTCTGGCATCCCGCCGCGGTGAGCGCGTGGATCTGTCGGTCCAGGTTCTGGTCCTTGGTGGAGACGCGGCCGTAGCCGATGAGCGCGCCGCCTCCGCCGATCGGATCCAGTGCGTCGCCGTCGAGGGTGAGCGGTGCGGGGATGTCGAGATCGCGTGTCGGCGTAGCCATACCCCGAACTGTAGGAGAAAGGGCCGACAAGAATTGTTGGACATCAATACTTTTCGACACGTTTTATCGACACATGTCCGGTTCGGTCGACCTGGGCTTCCGAACCACACCGCCCCAGGACGGCTGGGTGTCGGAGAACCGAACGTTTTACGACAACCTCATTCGAGACTGGATTCAACGACGTCCTGCAGGCCCATGGCAGCCGGTGTGCTCGCTCCCAGCGCGGCGCCGCCGTACTCCCACTTGCGGAGTCCCGTGGATCCATCGGCCTGGTCGACGAATAACCACATCTCACCCCTGTAGCTGTTCGTCCGATCGGTGATGACCCTGCACGAATGCGACGAATGGCTCCAGCAGCTCACTTCGATGAACATTCCGTATGTCCTGTCGTAGAACAGACGGATGAACTTGCCTTCAACCGCAGCATTGAAGGAGAAGCTCTGATCCTGCATGCCGTCATACGGCCTGACACTCACGCCATGAGCGGCGGTAGCACCCAGCGCAACACCGTGGTACGAGTTGCGGATGCCCTTGGACCCATCTGCCTGCGCGATGATGTCGAAGCTC